>JAJYBT010000251.1 GCA_021778875.1 Acidobacteriota bacterium
CATGAGGATCTTGAAGGTGGACCCCGGTGCAAGCTGCGCCTGGATGGCCTTGTTCATCAGCGGATGCGACGGGTCGGCCAGGAGCTTGTTCCAGTCGGAGCGGCCGATACGCACGGCGAATGCGTTGGGGTCAAAGCTGGGCCGCGAAACCATGGCCAGAATTTCGCCATTGCGCGGGTCCATGGCCACGATGGCGCCGTCGCGGTCGCCCATGGCGAGCTCCGCGGCGCGCTGCAGGTCGTTGTCGATGGTCAGGCGCAGGTCCTGGCCGGGAATCGCGTGCTGGGTGCGCAGGTAGCCCACCTCGCGCCCGCGGCTGTCCACAATCACATCGCGGGAGCCGTCCTGGCCGCGCAGCAACTGGTCGTAGGTCTCCTCCACGCCGGCCTTGCCCACCACGTCACCGGGTTCGTAGGCCGCATAGCGCGGATTGTTGAGCATCTCCTCGCTCACCTCGCCCACATAGCCGATCAGGTGCGCCGCATACCCGTCGCGGGGATAGAGCCTGCGCTCCTCGTCGATGGTTTCCAGCTCGGGCAGCTCGTTGCGGTGCGCCTCGATAAACGCCTGCTCGTCGGCGGTCACATCCTGCTTGATGGGGATGGGCTGATAGCCCGGCGCGGTGCGATAACGGTGCAGGGTCGCGCGCAACTGGTCCAGGTCAAGATGCAGCCCGCGGGCGATCAGAGGCAAGTCGGCATCCACGCTATGGCTCTGCTCGCGCACCAGAAAGCAGGAGATGGAGGGGTAATTGTCCACGATCAGCCGGTTCTCGCGGTCGAAGAGTTTGCCGCGCCCGGCCAGTATGGGCACCTTGCGAATGCGGTTCTGCTCGGCCAGCACGCGGAAGTTGTCAGCGCCCAGCACCTGAAGCCGCCACAGTCCCGCAGCCAGCGCCAGCATCATCAGCAGGATGCCGTATTGCACCGCCGTCAGCTTGACGCTGGAGAGCTTTTCGCCTCGTGTGACCTTGTCAAAAACCATCTGCCTACATCTTCAGAATACCGCGTTATTGGATCAAAGCCTTGCCGCCTGCATGCCGGCCAGCCTGGTCAGGACCCAGCCCGGCCGGGACAAGGAAAAAGGGTAAAGCCCGCTGGCCTAGTCCTTGACCTTGAGCCGGTCCAGCAGGGGAAATGCCATCAGCGCAATCACCGAGTTGCCAAGCGCCTTGAGTAACTCGCCAATCCAGCTCCAGTCCAGGGTGAGCCCCAGCAGGATGCGATAGATGAATACAAAGATCGCGCTCGACATCAGCGAGAGCAGAAAGGTGAGCAGCAGCCGGATCGTGTAGTTCTCCACATCGATGCGGACGCCAACCGACGCCGCCAGAAAGCCAACCACGGTCTTGGCGATGCCGTTGATGCCGATTGCGTGCTGTGTCAGAGCGTCTTCAAAGATGCCCAGCGCGCCGCCCATCAGGGTTCCCTCAATGGGGCTTCGGCGGCTCAGGGCAAAGTAAACCGTGACGACCAGCGGCAGATCGAACCACACATGGTTGCCCAGCACGCGCGGCAGCCAAGCCTGCAGCACCAGCGCCACCAGCGGCACCAGCGCATAAGCGAGCACCGGGTAGCGGTGAACCTCCACGGCGCGACGGGTGTTTGCCGTCAGTACAGACATGCTCACGGATTCCTCCGCGGCACGCTCGTCTGCGGTTTTGCGGGTGTGGCGGCGGGCTGGCTCTCTCCTGCTGCGCCCGCCTGCGGGTCAGATTCGGTGCCCGGAGCGGCTCCCGGCGTAAAGCGGTCAGGATGCAGCGGCAGCGGCGTATGCGCCACCGGGGTTGGCGGAGTGCTGTCGTTGAGCGGCTGCTGGTCGGCGGGCAGGTTGGGCTCCATCAGCCCAGGCAGCCGTTCAGCCATGATCTCCGACGCCTTCTTCTGGGCATTCTCGGCCTCGGCTTCCGCACCCTTGAGTGTCTCGCTGGTGGCCATGTCCTGCTGCTGGTCGGGCGGGAAGCGCGCCTCAGTGGAGGTGATGACCAGAACCTCATCGAGCTGGTTCAGGTGCGCGGCCGGCTTGACCACTGCCTGGATGAAGGAATCGCGCTCCGGGTCGGGAATCACCTTCTCCACCACGCCCACGGGCAGCCCGCGCGGAAACACCTCGTCGCCGCCGGCGGTCAGCACCTTTTCTCCCGGCTTGATGCGATTGTCGGCCATGATGCCGACAATCTGCGGCTGGCCCGCGGAGTTGCCGCGCAGGATGCCGCGGGTGCGGGTCGTCTCCAGAATCACGCCCGCGCCGCTGGTCTGGTCGTTGATAAGCAGCACCTGCGCCGAGTGCGGAAACACCTCGCGCACTTTGCCCACGATGCCGTCCGGCGTGATGACCGCCATGTCGCGCCTCAGGCCCTCAGCCGCTCCCTTGTCGAGATAGAAGACGCGCGAATGCATGCTGCCGCTGGTCCCGATGACCTGTGCAGGTATCGTCTTGTAGATGTACTTCTCCTGGAAATTGACGAGGCCCTGCAGGCGCTGGCCCTGGCGCGCATCCTCCAGCAGCGCCGCCTGCTCCAGGCGCAGCCGGTCGATGGTCTTCTCCAGGTCCTGGTTCTGCTGGCGCACGTGGCGCAGGTCCACGTAGCTCTGCCACAGGCCGCCCACACCCTGGCTGGTGGCGTGTATCAGCCGCTCCGGCGGCGAAACCAGCGCATTGGCCCACAGCCGGATGAGCCGCACGCCCCCCGCATCGCGGCGGTCAAAACTCATGCGTCCGCTTTCGGTCCGATGCACCTGCATGGCCAGACCGAGGATTTGCGCCACCAGCAGAGCCAGCAGCACTACGAGATTCCGGTAGCGGACGAAGAATGTTTCCATGACGATGAAGGTCAGGGATCAGGGATCAGGGATCAGTTGAACAGCTAACAGCGAACAGTTCAGCGCGGAAGCCGCCACAGTTTGCTTACACCTGACCCCTGATCTCTGACCCCTGATCCCTGTCTAGTCAATCTTGATTTTGCGCAGCAGCCGGAAGTCGGAGAGCATATTGCCCGTGCCCAGCACCACGCTGGCCAGCGGATCGTCGGCCACGGACACGGGCAGGCCGGTTTCCTCGCGGATGCGCTTGTCCAGATTCTTGATGAGCGCGCCGCCGCCTGTCAGCACGATGCCGCGGTCGCTGATGTCGGCCGAAAGCTCCGGCGGCGTGCGTTCCAGCGCCACGCGAATCGCGTTCATGATGACGGCGATGCACTCGCCCAGCGACTCGCGGATTTCGCTGTCGTCGATGCTGATGGTCTTGGGCACGCCCTCAATCAGGTTGCGTCCCTTGATCTCCATGGTCAGAGGCTTGTCCAGCGGATAAGCGGACCCGATTTCAATCTTGATCTGCTCCGCGGTGCGCTCGCCGATCAGCAGGTTGTACTTGCGCTTGAGGTAGTTGGTAATGGCCTCGTCCATCTGGTTGCCGGCCATGCGCACCGAGCGCGAGTAGACAATGCCCGACAGCGAGATGACGGCGATATCCGTGGTGCCGCCGCCGATGTCCACTACCATGTTGCCGCCCGGCTCCTGGATCGGCAGGCCCGCGCCGATGGCGGCCACCATGGCCTGCTCCACCAGGTAGACCTCGCTGGCCTTGGCGCGATAGGCCGAGTCCTCCACGGCGCGCTTCTCAACCTGCGTAATCTCAGAGGGCACGCCGATCACAATGCGCGGATGCACCAGCATCTTGCGGTTGTGCGCCTTCTGGATAAAGTAGTTGAGCATCTTCTCGGTCACTTTGAAGTCGGCAATTACGCCGTCCTTCATGGGCTTGATGGCCACGATGTTGCCGGGCGTGCGCCCCAGCATCTCCTTGGCCTCCTTGCCCACGGCTTCCACCTCGCCGGTGTTCTTGTTGATGGCTACTATGGAGGGCTCGTTGACAACAATGCCTTTGCCGGCCGCGTAGACCAGTGTGTTGGCGGTGCCCAGATCAATCGCCAGATCGCTTGAAAACATGCTGAAGAGTGAGCGCAGGCCGTGCGACCGCGAGGAGCGCGATGGATAACCGTTCGATGTCATGGGAAAATCGAATCTACCTCATTCATCATTGTACGGCCAGCGGGCCGCAACCGCCCGCGGAGATGTTCTTCGCGCTCCGAACTTTTGCAGGCCGGTGCGGCAAGCCCCCGGTGCGATAAACTCATAGGGTTGCCCGCGGGCGCCGCAACCGGTGCACCGCACGGGCCTTGTATTCATTCGAGGACTCCATGACTTATCCCACATACCACAATCTGATTGGCGGCGAATGGCTGCCGGCCAAGAGCGGCAAAACCATCCTGAACCTGAACCCGGCAGACCACGCGGACATCGTCGGCGCGTTTCCCTCCTCGCACGCAGAGGACGTAAACCTGGCCGTGGCGGCAGCGAAAAAGGCTTACGCCACATGGAGACTCGTTCCCGCGCCCAAGCGGGCTGAGGTGCTGATGCGCGCCGGACTCATCCTCCAGGAGCGCAAGGAGCAGTACGCCCGCGACATGACCCGCGAAATGGGCAAGGTTCTGGCGGAAACCCGCGGCGACGTGCAGGAGGCCATCGACGAGGCGTTTTACGTGGCCGGCGAGGGCCGCCGCCTTTTCGGCGTAACCACGCCCAGCGAGTTGCAGAACAAGTTCGCCATGAGCGTGCGCATGCCCGTGGGCGTCGTGGGCCTGATCACGCCGTGGAACTTCCCCATGGCCATCCCAAGCTGGAAGCTGTTCCCGGCGCTGGTTTCCGGCAACACCTGCGTCATCAAGCCGGCTACGGACACGCCGCTTTCCACCTACAACCTGGTGCAGGCGCTCATCGATGCGGGCCTGCCGCCGGGCGTGGTCAACATTGTGAGCGGAAGCGGCGGCGCCACCGGCACGCCGCTCATCGAGCACCCCGACGTGCGCGCCATCAGCTTTACCGGCTCCAGCGAAGTGGGCTCGTTTGTCGGCCAGCGCGCCGCCGCCACCTTCAAGCCTGTTTCGCTTGAAATGGGCGGCAAGAACGCGCAGATTGTGATGAACGACGCCAACCTTGAGCTGGCCCTCGACGGCGCGCTCTGGGGCTCCTTTGGCACCACCGGCCAGCGCTGCACGGCCACCAGCCGCATCCTGCTGCAGAAGGGCATCGCCGCGGAGTTCACCGCGAAGTTTGTCGCGCGCGCCAAAGCGCTCAAGGTCGGCAGCGGTCTCGATGAGTCGGTCGAGGTGGGTCCGCAGGTGAATGCCGGGCAGATTGAAACGTCGAAGAAGTATGTTGAGATCGCCCTGGCGGAAGGCGCCAAGTTACTTGCCGGCGGTCATCCGCTCACAGACGGCGACTACAGCAAAGGCACCTTCTTTGAGCCCACCGTGCTGGGCGGCGTCGCGCCCACCATGCGCATCGCGCGCGAAGAAGTCTTCGGGCCGGTCGTGAGCCTCATCGAGTTCGACACATTCGAGCAGGCCATTGAGATTGCCAACTCCATCGACTACGGCCTGTCCACGGCTCTCTACACCAAGGACGTGAACCGCGCCTTTGCTGCGATTCGCGATCTGGAGGCGGG
>JAJYBT010000252.1 GCA_021778875.1 Acidobacteriota bacterium
ATCTGACGTCCGCAGAACAGTTCGTCATCACTGGCTATTAGATCGTGCGTCCAGGCTGTCACGACAGGGATGCGGAGAGGTCGAATGACTGCCTCGAATTCCGAAATTGCTCCTGCGATACGAATTCCACTTCCGGCAAAGAGGACTGGACGTTTTGCACTCTGGATTCGGTTGAGAGTATCTGCGACTTGCTCTTGGACGGCGGCTGTATCGAAGTGGATGTCATCCTCAGATGGATCGTAGTGCCGAAGCCGATCAGGATCGATCTGTGCAGATTGGACATCGACTGGAACATCGAGCCAGCAGGGGCCGGGCCTGCCGCTCTGGGCAAGATACCAGGCGCGTTCCAGGTGGTAAGCGATGGAGTCAGGTTCCGTAACCAGGACTGCGTACTTGGTGATACCCCGAACCATGCGAACGATGTCGACTTCCTGGTCGCCCAATTGGCGCAGGTCCGTGAGGCCATACGTGGCCATGCAGGTTTCCCGCTTCACCTGGCCAGAGAGTATGAGCATTGGAATGGAGTCAGTCCATGCCCCGAAGACGCCATTCAGCGCGTTGATGCCACCGGGGCCGGTCGTCACGTTCAGGATGCCCGGCGTACGAGTAATTCTGGCGTATCCTTCGGCAGCCATGGCTGCCGCCTGCTCATGATGCGTGCAAATATATCCAAGACCACTGGTGCCGACGGAGTCGTTCCAATGCATGGCGCCGCCACCGGTGACAAGAAAAACGTGGCGGGCGCCCCACTGGCGCAATTGACCCAAAACGTAGTCAGAAAGTTTCATCGAGTAAAGACCAGATGCAGAGCTAATTGTGAGTCTGCGCTAAGCGGGCATCGTTTGCAAAGGTACCAATTGTGTATGCGACGAAGTCGAGCATTGGGGGAGTCAGGCCTGGGTAGACGCCGAGCCAGAAGACGTGGTTCATTGCAAAATCGGTGTTGGGCAGTGGGCCCAGAGCGCGATATTCGCAGCTCTGGTAGGCCGGCTGGCGCAGCAGGTTGCCGCCGAACAGGAGGCGCGTCCCGATCTTCTTTGCATCGAGTTCCCGGATTAAATCATTGCGCGTGAATGGAGCGTCAGGGCGGACCCCGATTGGAAAGCCGAACCACGAGGGATCAGAGCTGGGGGTTGCTTCCGGCAGCAGAAGATAATCCGCAAGAGGTTCAAGCGCGGTACGCAGATAGTGGAAATTGTCTTTGCGTCGCTGGACGAATTCGGGCAGCTTGTCGATTTGAGAAGCCCCGAGAGCTGCCTGCATGTCAGTAGCTTTGAGGTTATAGCCAACATGGGAGTAGGTGTACTTGTGGTCGTAACCGCAGGGCAGCTCGCCAAGTTGCCAGTCGAAGCGCTTGCCGCAGGTGTTGTCTTTGCCAGGGTTGCACCAGCAGTCACGACCCCAGTCACGGAATGACTCGAGGATCACCTGCAGGCTGGGCTTATCGGTCAGGACGGCTCCGCCTTCGCCGGTGGTGATGTGATGTGCAGGATAAAAGCTGAATGTGGCGATATCGCCAAAGGTGCCCACGTGGCGGCCCTTCCAGGTGGAGCCAAGCGCATCACAGCAGTCCTCAATCAGCCAGAGGTCGTGCTTCTTGGCGAATGCCGTGACGGCATCAAGGTCGAAGACATTGCCCAGAGTGTGGGCCAGCATAACTGCGCGGGTTTTGCTGCTGCGTGCCGCCTCTAACTGATGGATATCGATTTCGTAGGTGGGCAGTGTGACATCGACAAAGACAGGCACCAGGCGATTCTGCAGGATGGGATTGACGGTGGTTGGGAACCCTGCCGCGACCGTGATGACCTCATCGCCGGGCTTCAGGCGGCGGTCGCCGAGTTTGGGCGAGGTGAGAGCGGTGACTGCAAGCAAGTTGGCCGAAGAGCCGGAGTTGACAAGAGAGGCACTGCGCACGCCGACGAATCGGGCCAGCTTGCGCTCAAAATCAGCGGCAAAGCGGCCCGTGGTGAACCATGCGTCCAGAACGGAGTCCACAACGGAACGCATATCTGCGCTGTCGATCACCTTGCCGCTAACAGGGACGGGTGTCTCGCCGGGTTTGAACTCGGCAGGGGAGAACGCCTCAGCGTAGTACTGGGCGGTGAGGTCAAGAATCTGTTGCCGAAGCTGAGCGGATCGGTCTGTCATTCGGGGTCCAGGAACTAAGCATACAAAATCGGGAGTCGCCAGTGTACTGTATTAGCAAGTGAAGCGCAGCAGACGACGCATTCCTTCAGGGCCGGTGCAGGACCGCACCTGCTGGAAAGGTTGCAGGGGATTCCAATGAAAGCGGTAATTCTTGCGGGCGGACTTGGAACTCGACTCAGCGAGGAGACAGGTGCGCGACCGAAGCCGATGGTGGAGATCGGGGGCAGGCCGATTCTCTGGCACATATTAAAAATCTACTCGCAACACGGAATCAGCGAGTTCATTATCTGCTGCGGATACAAGGGCTATCTGATCAAGGAATATTTCGCCAACTATTTCCTGCACACATCCGACGTTACCTTTGACATGCGCGAAAACCGGATGCAGGTGCACCAGAGCGTTGCCGAACCCTGGCGCGTGACCCTTGTCGACACGGGAGAGAATGCCGGGACGGGTGGGCGTTTGCGCAGGATTGCGCCGTATCTGGCTGGGGAAGATGCGTTCTGTATGACCTACGGCGATGGGGTGAGCGATGTGGATATTTCCGCGTCAATCGCTTTTCACCGCAGCCACGGCAAGCAGGTTACGCTGACTGCGGTGCAGCCCCTGGCGCGATTCGGCGGTCTGAGCGTGGAGGGCAGTGAAGTCGTCGCCTTCCAGGAGAAGCCCGAGGGCGAAGGCGGATGGATTAACGGCGGATTCTTTGTGCTTTCGCCTGCGGTGTTACAGGCGATTCCGGATGAAAGCTCGATGTTTGAAAGAGGCCCTCTGCAGCAATTGACCTTGCAGAATGAGGTGCAGGCTTTCTTCCACAGCGGGTTCTGGCAGCCGATGGACACGCTGCGCGACAAGCAGAAGCTGGAAGATCTGTGGGCAAGTGGGAGAGCTCCATGGAAGACCTGGTAAGCCAGTGGCGAGGAAGGAAGGTCTTTCTCACGGGCCATACGGGTTTTAAAGGGGGCTGGCTGAGCCTGTGGCTTGCCGCTAAGGGCGCGGAAGTACGCGGATTTGCGCTGGAGCCGGACACGCAGCCCAACCTGTTTGCCGTGGCATCCATTGGCGCCGCAGTGGAAGACATCCGCGGGGATGTCCGCGACTATCCCATGCTGGAAGCCGCGATGAAGGAGTTTGCACCCGAGGTGGTCTTTCATCTCGCGGCGCAGCCCCTGGTAAGGCGATCCTATGCTGATCCGCTTGGCACCTTCTCCACCAATGTGATGGGAACGGCCAATGTGCTGGAGGCTATTCGAAAGACGCCAAGCGTACGCGCCGTTGTATGCATTACGACGGACAAGTGCTATCAGAACCGGGAATGGGTGTGGCCTTACCGCGAGACAGATGCCCTTGGCGGAATCGATCCGTATTCGTCCAGCAAGGCCTGCGCCGAGATTGTGAGCGCAGCGTTCCGGAACTCCTACTTTCCGGCGGAGCGGTTTGGCGATCACCGCGTAGCCATTGCTACGGCGCGGGCGGGCAACGTGATTGGAGGCGGAGACTGGTCAGAGGATCGATTGATTCCTGACCTCATTCGCGGCTTTCTGGCGGGAAGTCCCGTGCTGATTCGGCGGCCCAGGGCGACTCGCCCATGGCAGCACGTGCTGGAGCCTTTGCACGGTTATATGCTGCTGGCCGAACATCTGCTGTCGGCGCGGGCAGACTGCGCTACAGCCTTCAATTTTGGCCCGGGCGATGGAGATGCGTGGCCGGTGGAGCGCGTGGTCGCCAAGCTGGCCGCGCTGTGGGGGCAGGGAGCATCCTGGGAACTCGGGGACTCCGGGGAGGGCGTGCATGAGGCGCACCAACTCCGACTGGACGCCAGCAAGGCGAGGACGCAACTCGGCTGGAGGCCGCGCCTGCGCACGGATGTTGCGCTGGAGTGGACGTTGGACTGGTACCGCAACTGGCAGAGCGGCGCGCCCATGGCAGAGCGGACGCGAGCTCAGATTGGCCAGTATGAGCAACTCATCCAGAGTGCTTCCGGCGATTAGCCCTGCACAGGAGACGGCAGACCGGATTTGCTGCCTGAGGCAAGCAGCGTCTGGAAGTTCGGTGATTCGGGCTCTTTGTGGACCACGGCAGCCCGCACGCCGGAGAAGCCGGCTTTGTGCAGCATAAGCTCCAGTTCCGCTTCGCCAAACCCCAGCCACTCGTCGGCGTATAGCTCGCGCGCTTCCTCAAAACGGTGCTGCAGCAGGTCGAGGACAAGAATGCGGCCGCCGGGCTTGAGAATGCGCCACGCTTCAAGAATTGCCCGCTCCGGATGGAGGGCGTGGTGGAGGGATTGCGAGAAGAGAACGAGATCGACAGATCCGTCTTCAATGGGCACCCCTTCCATGTCGCCCAGGCGGAACTCCACGTTCTGAATGCCGTGTTTTTGCGCCTGTTCCCGCCCGACCTCGATCATTCTGGCAGAGGTGTCCACCGCAATCACCTTGGCGGCCTGCTGCGCCAGCATCAGCGCAAAAGCTCCCTCGCCGGTGCCCAGGTCGGCGATGACGAGCGGCGGCATGAGTCGCAAGAGAGCTTCCGCCATGCTTTTCCAGGATTTGCCCGGAACATAGTCCCGGCCCAGGCGCCCAGCAACGCTGTCAAAGAAGCTTCGCATCTTGTCCTGGCGTTTTTTCAGAACACCCTGAGCGGCAAGCTGGTCGCGAGAGGCTTCCGGAATCTCCTGTTGCGCTTGCCGAAGCAGATTTTCAAGGATGGGATTGGCTGCGGAGGGTTTGAGCCGGTAAAGGTTATTCTTGCCTGTTCTGCGGTCCTCCACCAGTCCGGCAGTCTTCAGCTGGGAAAGGTGGGTTGAGATGGTGCTCTGCCCCATGACAAGAATCTCCTGCAATTCCGCCACGGAAAGCTCCTCCTTCTCCAGCAGGAGCAGGAGGCGGAGCCGGCTGGGGTCGGCGAGGATGCGCAGGAGTTTGATGATTGACGCCATCGGGGTTGATCTGCTACATATCATGATATCACGATGGGTCGATATAAGGAGGACTTTCGATGACGGCTTCCACACTGGAGATCACTGGAGCGGAGTACAAGGTTGCCGATATGGCACTGGCCGATTGGGGCCGCAAGGAGATTGCAATCGCCGAGCACGAGATGCCGGGATTGATGGCGATTCGGAACAAGTATGCAGCTGAGAAGCCGCTGGCCGGGGTACGCGTGACCGGCTCGCTGCACATGACGATTCAGACGGCGGTACTGATTGAGACGCTGGTGAGCCTGGGCGCGGAAGTGCGCTGGGCAAGCTGCAACATCTTTTCCACGCAGGACCACGCCGCGGCAGCGATTGCGGCGACCGGCGTGCCGGTGTTTGCCTGGAAGGGCGAGACGCTGGAGGAATACTGGGATTGCAC
>JAJYBT010000253.1 GCA_021778875.1 Acidobacteriota bacterium
CCCAGTGCCGCTGCCACCTCTCTCGGCGTAAGAAGAACATCCACGTTGGCCATGTAACCTCCTCGCCCTCAGGCATTTAATGCCCCGGAACGCCTTGCAGCAAGGATATACCGCGCCCGTGCCCAGGAGAAATTCAACAGGCTTTCACCGGCACATATGAGTTATCATGCAAAATCGCGAATCAAATACGTATAAAATCGTAGAATCATGCTACAAGCCTATTCACCCACTGGAACTCTGCCAGCTCACCGGGCGTCCCTCACTCTCGCCCTGTTCCTCGCTGCCATTGTTCTTGTGCCCCTGGGCGCGTCCGCGCAGCCGTCGCCGGATGCAGATTCGACCTTCATCGCCCGCTATCAGGCCAGGGTGAGCGCAACCCAGAATGAGCAGCCGCACTGGATTACGCCGCTGGTCACCGTTACGCCGCGCCTGGAGCAGGAGTTCCGCACCGACTTCCTGCGCCAGACCAGCAATGCGGGTTACAACACATGGGTCTATGACAACGGCAAAGGGCTGGAGCTGATTCCCGAGCGCCACATTGAGGTGCTTTTCAATCTGCCTCCCTTCTTCAACCATCTGGCGCCCAATACAAACGACGGCTTCGGTGACGTTTCATTCCTCTCCAAGTACCGCATCTTTGCGCGCAATGAGGAGCACGGCAACGCCATTGTCACGGCGTTTCTGGGCGCAAGCGTTCCCACCGGAAAGAACGGAAACGGAAGCTGCTGCGCCATCGTTACGCCAACGCTGGCGGTGGGCAAGGGCTTCGGCCTGCTGGCGCTCACATCCACCGCGGGCGGATCGCTTCCCGTCACAAACGCCCGCGGCCTCGGCCACACCGTCATCTGGAATAGCGTCGCGCAATATCACCTCGGCAGGATTGGGGTGGCGCGCTTCTTCTGGCCAGAGGTGGAGTTCAACTCCAGCTTCTTCAAGGGCGGCTCATCCGATGGCAAAGCAACAACCTTTGCCACGCCCGGCCTGGTGATCGGCCGCATTCCCTTGACGCATGATGCCGACGGCAGGCCCGGGAGGCTTGGATTGACTTTCGGCGCGGGCGAGCAGATCGCGCTCACGCACTTCCACACCAGCAATCATAATCTCGTTCTCACGGTGCGCCTGCCGTTTTAATCGCAGTAGCTGTGCGTCTCATGTCTCTGCTGGTACAAAGGAAGCTTCAGAGGAATACCAATTGCCTTCGAAGAAGCGAGAACAGGAAATGGCTGAGCACCCGCACGTGCGCCGCGCCGCAGGGAAGCTCCTGCGCGCGGCCCTCCTGCTTGCCGCACTGTGCGTACTCACCGCATGCCGCGCGCAGCATGGCGCGGTGCTCACCATCTCAGCGGCTGCAAGCCTCAGCGATGCCATGCAGGAAATCGAAGCCGCGTATCAGCGCGAGCATCCCGATGTTTCTCTGCGCAACAACTTTGGCTCCTCCGGCACGCTTGCGCAGCAGATTGAGCACGGTGCGCCGGCGGATGTATTTCTCTCTGCCGCAGCCGGTCCCATGGATGACCTGGAGTCACGCGGGCTCGTCATCGCGGGGTCGCGCCGCGACCTGCTGCGCAACACGCTCGTCCTCATTGCCCCGCGCGATTCCACATTGCGCAGCTTTCAGCAGCTTGCGGAAAAGTCCGTGCGAACCGTTGCAATCGGCGATCCGGGCAGCGTTCCGGCAGGCAGGTATGCGCGGCAGACGCTGACATCGCTGCGCCTGCTCGATGCGGTGCGCGCGAAGCTGGTGCTGGCTGAGGATGTGCGCGCCGTGCTGGCCTACGTCGCAACGGGCAACGCGGACGCCGGCATGGTTTACGCAACGGATGCGCTGATGTCCGGAAACGTGCGCGTTGTGGCCGTGGCTCCTGAGGGAACGCACGACCCGATCGTCTATCCTGAAGCGGCCATGCGCACAGGACGCAACGAAGCAGCGGCACGCGCCTTCGTGGGCTATCTCGATTCACCTGCGGCGAGAGCCATCTTCATGAAGCACGGATTTACCATAACGTTACCGTAATGTCTGCCATCGATCCATCTCCGCTGGTTATCTCGCTGGCCACCACCTGCGCGGCCACGGCCGCCACATTTTTCCTGGGCCTGCTGGCAGCCAGGCTCATGTACGCTTCCCGCAGCGCTATGCGGCCATGGATCGACGGGATTCTTACGCTTCCCCTTGTTCTACCGCCCACGGTGGTCGGATTCTTTCTGCTTCTGATCTTCGGCCGCCACGGCCCGCTCGGACATCTGCTTGAGCAAATCGGCGTCACCATCGTCTTTTCATGGCCTGCAACTGTGATCGCCGCAACCGTGGTTGCATTCCCGCTGATGTACCGCACAGCACTGGGCGCGCTGGAGCAGGTAAACCCTACGCTACTGCAGGCTGCGCGCACGCTTGGCGCATCGGAGTGGCGCATCTTTCGTCGTGTCCTGCTGCCGCTTGCCAGCCCCGGCGTGGTTGCGGGAGCCGTGCTGGCTTTCGCGCGCGCTCTCGGAGAGTTTGGCGCCACGCTGATGCTGGCCGGCAATATTCCCGGGCGCACGCAGACCATGCCCATCGCCATCTTCGCAGCTGTGGAGCGGGACGACATGCGTGCCGCGGTCGGGTGGGTCGTGTTGATTGTTGTGCTCTCGCTGGCCATCATTCGCCTGCTCAATCGGCTGGGCGCGGCGCGCAGAGCGTGGCAATCGGCAGCAGCGATGGACGCGCTGCCGTTGGAGCCTTCCGCCCGAATCGCTGAGACGTCGCGTTTGTGGGACGACGGCAGGCCTTCCGCGACGCTGGAAGTCGACATTGAGAAAACGCTGGATAATTTCACCCTGCGCGTTCAGTTCCGCGCGGATCGCGGCGCGGTGGGAATGCTCGGCGCTTCCGGCGCGGGCAAGTCAATGGCGCTGCGCCTCATTGCAGGCGTCGAAGTCCCGGATCGAGGGCGCATCGCGCTGAACGGACACACGCTGTTTGACAGCGCAGCAGGAGCGAACACACCACCGGCGCGCAGACGCATTGGCGTTGTGTTCCAGGACTACGCGCTCTTCCCGCATATGACCGTGGCGGAAAATGTCGCATTCGGCCTGCATGAATTGACTGCGGCGGGACGCCGTGAGCGCGTGCGGCAGCAGTTGGATCGCATGCGCATCTCCGATCTTGCCGTGCGCTATCCCGGCGAGTTGTCCGGCGGGCAGCGGCAGCGCGTGGCCATCGCGCGGTGCATGGCGATTCAACCGGACGCCTTGCTGCTCGATGAGCCCTTTGCTGCGCTTGATCCGCATTTGCGCCGGCAAACGGAAGGGCAGCTTCGCGAGACTCTCGCCAGCTACAACGGCGTGGTGATTTTTGTAACGCACGACATGGAGGAGGCTTTCCGCTTCTGTGCCGATCTGCTTGTGCTGGACGCGGGGAGCGTGATTGCGTCCGGGCCAAAGCATGCTCTCTTTGAGCAGCCGCGCACTGTGGTTTCAGCGCGCCTCACCGGATGCAAAAACATCGCGGCTGCGCATACAGCCCACGCAGGCGGCATCGTGGTCGATGCCTGGAATTGCAGTCTGACACTGGCTGCGCCTTGCTCCGGTTCAATCACCCATGCCGGTTATCGTTCGCATCATTTCCGTTTCCAGCAGAATGCCTCCGGCGAGAACGTCTTTCCCTGCTGGCTGGTTGAGACCAGCGAAGCGCCGCATGAGATGACGCTTTATCTTCGCCTGCACAATCCTCCGCAGCCCGGCGAGCCGCACCATGTTCAGGCGGACATCCCTAAGGAGCAGTGGCGCGAACTGAGCGCTCAGTCTCAACCCTGGCAGATCCAGATTGTTCCGGAGCGAATTCTTTTGCTTGAAGATAACAACAAGTCTGCCACCGCCGCGCGCTAAGACGCATCATTCTCTGCCGACGACACGATAGCCTCGGCTCCCATCGCCTGCCGAATCGCTCCGAAATTCACTTTTGGGAGCATAATATTCGCGGTCCTTCGATCAGAATTGCCCTATTGAGATGACGGTCCGTTCACGCGGGCCGGATTTTCTGGGGTCCGCTTTGTAACGAATATTAACCAAGGTGACTCTTATGTGTTGCATGAACACTTCAAGGACAATTCACCAATCCGGATTGCTTTGGCGACGAGTACCGCTTCTGGTGCTCCTGTGCTCGCTGGCCGCCACAACGGCTCTCGCACAGCAGCCTCTTACGCTTCGGGACGCCATCCAGCAGGCGCTGGGGCAAAGTTCTGAGGCCGCCATTGCCCGCGCCGGCAATCAGGAAGCCACCGCTGGCGCGTCGCTGGCCCGCACACAACTGCTGCCGCAACTCAACTTTGCTGAGGACATTTCGCGCGGAAACGATCCCGTGTATGCCTTCGGCACGCGGCTCCGGCAGCGGCAGTTCACACAGGCTGACTTTGCGCTGAACGCTCTGAACAAGCCTCAGCCGATCGGAAACTTTGCTTCCCGCTTTTCCGGCCAGTGGATGGCGTTCGACTCTTTCAAGACGCAAAGGACGATTCGCAGTGCCGACCTGATGAGAAAGAGCGCCGACTCCTCCGCAAAGGCCGTAAACCAGAAGATCGTACTCGACGTGGTGCAGGCATACCAGTCGGTGCTGTATGCCGAGCGGCAGGTAGACGTTGCACAGCATGAGCAGGAAACAGCCGCCGCGCTGCTGAGTTCAGTGGACGATCGGGTGAAGGCGGGGCTCGCTGTGGAGTCGGACCGCATGTCAGCCCAGGTAAATGTGGCCGCGCGCAAGCAGGAACTGATTGCGGCGCAGGGCGGCCTGGAACTGGCATGGGCTCAGTTGAGCCTGGCCATGGGCGCGCCCGAACTGCAATCGACGCAGCTCAAGCCCATCGAGCCGCACCAGTTTCCCCAGACCGACCTCGCGCAGGAAATCGCCACAGCCACGAAGACCCGTCCGGACCTGACCGCGCTGGGACAGGCGCAATCCGCGCAGGCAGCAGCGGTCGGCGCGGCGAAGTCGGACTTCGGCCCCCGCATCAGTGCCTATGGCAACTGGGAGACCGACCGTCCTACATTTGCCGGGTCAGGCGGGAACAACTGGGTCGCCGGCGCACAGCTCAGCATCGATATCTTCCCCATGAGCAAGCGCGCGCAGCTCGCGCGTGAAACCGCGGCCAAGCAACGCATCGACGCGCAGATGCTGGCCTACCAACAGCATGTTCGCCTTGAGGTGAGCCAGGCGCACATCCAGCAGCAGACTGCGCTGCTTTCTCTCGACACTGCGCGCGCGGCCATGGATCAATCGGCCGAGAGCCTGCGCATTCTGCGCAACCGCTATGGCGCGGGACTCGCGACCATTACCGACCTTCTGCGTGCCGAGGATGCCGAGCGCCAGAGCCAGTCAAATTACTGGCGTGCGGTCTACGGAAACACGGTGGCCTATGCCCAACTACTTTTCGCGACAGGGACTCTGACTCCCGATGCGGCGGAGGATTTGCAATGAAGCTCTTCTTGTCTGGTTGTTTAATCGCAGCCTCCACGGCAATTCT
>JAJYBT010000254.1 GCA_021778875.1 Acidobacteriota bacterium
GGAATTGGGATACGGTTTGTCCAAGGAAGACGCGATTGAGGTAATGGCAACGGTACTTGAGACTCTGCCTAATGCCATGTTCAAAGTCGAACTCGAGAACAAGCACCAGGTACTGGCGCACGTTTCGGGCCGCATGCGAAAGAACTTCATCCGTATTCTTCCCGGCGATCGTGTAGCGGTTGAACTCAGCCCGTATGATCTTACGCGCGGGCGTATTGTCTACCGCTACAAGTAGCCTGAAGCAGTTTCAGCAGGGGGTTTGAAGCAATGAAGGTTCGTGCATCGGTAAAGAAGATTTGTGACAAGTGCAAGGTCATCCACCGCCGCGGGGTGGTGCGTGTGATCTGCGAAAATTCAAAGCACAAGCAGCGTCAGGGATAACTTGTGCGGCTTGCGTCTTGAGCCAGACAACAGGAACTGTGCCTTTCGGGGCAGGGGCTAGTTAGCCGTAAAGAGGCTTGCGATGAACCCCGGTCGCAATACCAGGTTCCACCACCGCCAGAGCCTGTAAGGTTCCGGCATAACCGCTCTCCGGCGGCTTGATCGTCGAAGAGCACCAAGGACACAAACATGGCACGTATAGCCGGCGTCGATCTGCCCCGCAATAAACAGGCGCGGATCGGGCTTACTTACATCTACGGGATCGGAAACCCGCGTGCCCTCCGGATTCTGGAATCTGCGAATGTTGACCCATTCAAGAAGATCCAGGACCTAGGCGAGGACGAGGTCAACCGCATCCGCCAGATCATCGAAAACGAAGGCGCTGTTGAGGGCGATCTCCGCAAAGATGTTGGCATGAACATCAAGCGACTGATTGATATTCAGTCTTACCGTGGTTTGCGGCATCGCCGCAGCCTTCCGGCGCGGGGTCAGCGCACGCATACCAATGCCCGCACCCGTAAGGGCCCGCGCAAGGGTACGGTAGCCAACAAGAAGAAAGCGACGGCGAAGACCTAATGGCAAAAGCACAGAGCGCCGGAAAGGCCGGCAAGAACAAGAAGTTCAAGAAGCGCGAACGCAAGAATGTGCCCTACGGTCTGGTACACATTCAGGCGTCGTTCAACAACACCATCGTGACCATCACCGACCAGCAGGGCAACACGATCTCGTGGAAGAGCTCGGGTTCGCTCGGCTTCCGCGGGTCGCGTAAGGGGACGCCGTTTGCCGCGCAGCAGGCAGCCATTAATGCCGCAAACCAGGCACGTGACCATGGCCTGCGTACGGTTGATGTGCGCGTCAGCGGTCCGGGCTCTGGACGTGAGTCAGCTGTTCGCGCGTTGGCTGCGGCTGGCATCGACGTCCGCTCCATTCGCGACGTAACGCCGATTCCGCACAACGGTTGCCGTCCGCCCAAGCGTCGCCGAGTGTAGCCCCGGAACTGTTCTGGCCGGAGGTCGGCCCAGCGGCCGGCCTCTAGCCCAATTTGCTACGAAGAAGTAGAATTTCTGTAGGGATGCTAGAGAGAAGTTTCTTATCCCTGCGTTATGAACCGGGAAGAAGTGCTGCCAGCGCGTAAACCGGTTGACCTCTGAAGTTCACAAATGTCCGCGCGCCATGCCGGGCCAGGAGAGATAGATTTGGCACGTTATACAGGAGCAGTCTGCCGCCTTTGCCGTCGTGAAGGCACCAAGCTTTTCCTCAAGGGAGCGAAATGCTTCTCGGAGAAGTGTCCTATTGAGAAGCGCAACTTTGCACCGGGTCAGCATGGTCGCGACCGCAAGGCCAAGATTGTCGGCTATGGCCTGCAGCTTCGCGAAAAGCAGAAGGCGAAGCGTATGTACTTCACTCTCGAGGGGCAGTTCCGCGAGTACTACGAGAAGGCTTCGAAATCCCAGGGCGTAACAGGCGAAATTCTGCTTCAACAACTCGAGCGCCGCTTGGACAACGTCGCTTTCCGCCTGGGTTTTGCCAGCTCGCGCCGTCAAGCCCGTCAGATTGTGCGCCACGGGCACGTTGAGGTGAACGGCAGAAAAGTCAACATCCCCTCATACCAGGTGAGCGTTGGCGATGAGATCAAGGTTCGTCCGAACTCTGCCAAGCTCACTGTGATTGAGGGCGCCCGCGAGTTCGCTGGTCATCAAGGCGCGCCGGCATGGCTTTCGATCGATGCTGAAAATCTGTCTGGTAAGGTGCTTTCGCTGCCCAAGCGCGACGAGATCAACCTGCCTGTAAACGAGCAGCTCATCGTCGAACTTTACAGCAAGTAAGTTTTGAGCAAGACGCCGCCCTCTGGGTGGCGGAATTTCAATCAACGAAGGAGAATCAGGCGCTGCCATTGCAGAATGCTTCGCGATGTTTGCAGCGCGTGAAAGGTGACAATCGATATGCTTTGGAGAGGATTTCAAAAACCCAAGCGCCTGGCAGTTGACGCCGAGACGCTCACCGAAAAATACGGGAAGTTCAGCGCCCAGCCCTTTGAGCGCGGCTTCGGCACCACCATCGGGAATGCGCTGCGCCGCACGCTGCTCTCGTCTATCGAAGGCGCCGCGGTTACCGCAGTCAAGATCGAGGGTGTTCTCCACGAATTCCAGTCCATCACTGGCGTCGTTGAGGACGCGACCGACATCATCCTCAACCTCAAGCAGATCCCGTTCAAGTTGAGCGGCGACGGCCCCAAGGCTCTCTATCTGCGTGTGGATCAGCCCGGTGTCGTCACCTCTGGACAGATCGAGTCCGACGGTGACGTGGAAATTCTCGACAAGGACATTTATATCGCCACGGTCAGCGAGGGCGGTAAGCTCGAAATGGAGATGCGCCTCAAGCGCGGTCGTGGCTACGTCTCGGCTGATAAGAACTTCGACGCCGATTTGGGCATCGGATTCATTCCGGTGGATTCGGTCCACTCGCCAGTCCGCAAGGTGAACTACACCGTTGAAGCCGCGCGTCTGGGGCAGATCACCGACTACGACAAGCTGACCCTCGAAGTGTGGACCAATGGCACTGTGCTGCCAGCAGACGCTGTGGGCCTGGCCGCCAAGCTGCTCAAGGACCACATGAGCATTTTTATCAACTTTGAGGAAGAGATCGAAGCGGATGCCTCTGTTGATGATGGCCGCGGATTGCTCCGCAATGACAATCTCAACCGCTCTGTTGAAGAGCTGGAGCTCAGCGTGCGCAGCTACAACTGCCTCAAGAACGCGAATATCCAGACCATCGGCGAACTGGTTCAGAAGACCGAAGCTGAGATGCTCAAGACGAAGAACTTCGGCCGTAAGTCGCTGAACGAAATCAAGGAAATCCTCGCGCAGATGGGACTCTCGCTGGGCATGAAGATAGACGAGCACGGCAACGCTGTACCCGGGCCGACCTCTGTTCTCCCCGCGACAACGCTCGCTGCTAACTACGGCGGCTTCGACGACGAAGAGGATCTGGACACCGATCTTGGGCCGCAGGGCGAGACGGAAAACTTTTAAGCGCGGTTGATAGAGGCCAGATGAAGTATCTGCATCGGGCCTCTTCCTCCGCCGAAAATCCAAATTGAGATAGAGAGAAACGCCATGCGTCACCGCAATGCAGGTTACAAACTCGGACGGAACACCAGTCATCGCCGCGCTCTGCTGCGCAACCTGGTCACGTCGATCGTTCTGGAGGACCGCGTCGAGACAACCGTCGCCAAGGCGAAGGCCGCGCGCCCTCATGTTGAAAAACTCATCACCCTTGGCAAGAAGGGCGATCTCCACGCGCGCCGTCAGGCACTGGCTTACCTGCAAACACGCGAAGCGGTGACCCGCCTTTTTGAAACCGTAGCACCCCGTTATGGCGATCGGAATGGTGGATATCTGCGCATTGTTCGCACCGGCTTCCAGCGCGGCGACGGCGCAGAGAAGGCATTCATCGAGTTGCTCGGCGCAGAACAGCTTCTGGACGAGAAGCGCCAAAAGCGCGCTGAGGCCCGGGCGAAACGCCGCGAAGAGCTGCAGAAGCAGCTTTCTGAGCAGCAGCCAGCCGAAGGCGGCGAGCAGGAATCCTAGTCTCTCGTCTCGTGAAAGAGATTTCGGGCGCGCCGATCCTGGCGCGCTCTTTCGTTTTTAGGCATAACGGATCATAACTTTTCATATGAATCTGCTATCCTGCCATTTTCTGTGCAGGACGCAAGCGCATGACCCCGACCCGAACTTCCAACCGGCCCACTCTACTGCGCAAGCTGCATAGCCGCGTGCTGCTTGGACTTGGCGTAAAGCAGCGCGCCGCGGGCATTACGGATGAGGCGCATCGCATCCAGATGCGGCTGCTTCCCAATGAGACCCCGCAGCTGACTGGCTACCAGATTGCCTGCGCCTGGCAGCCTTCGCAGGATGCCAGTGCTGACTATTTTGATGTTTTTTCGTTCGGCGCTGACAAGCTTGGACTATGTATTGCTGACGTCTCCGGCAAGGGCACTCCGGCGGCGCTGCTTATGTCGAGCCTGCAGGCGTCGTTAAAGACCTTCGCGGGGCCTCATGTTCCGCCCTCGGCGCTCTGCTCTCAGCTTAACGCAGTGCTGTCAGATAATATCGCACCTGGCCGCTACGCCAGTCTCTTCTATGGATTGCTTGACGGCAATGCCCGTACTCTAAGCTATGAGAGTGCGGGACATTGCCTGCCTCTGCTTGTCCGCGCCGATGGATCCATTCAGATTCTGGAAGCCTCCAGCGGCGTTCTCGGCCTCTTCTCGCACTGGACCTACAACGACCAGCAACTCGCGCTTGCTTCCGGGGACGTCCTGGTCATGATGACCGACGGTTTACTCGAGGCAACGAACGCGCAGGGCGCTGAATTCGGCTATAAGCGTCTTATTGCTGCCGTGCTTCCCAAGCGCGCTGAAGGCGCGCACTCCATCCGCCAGCGTGTAATGGAGGAAGTCACGCAGTTTTGCGGCGGCGAGTTCGCCGATGATGCATCTCTGATTGTTTTGACTGTGGACTAATGCTAGTTCCGGTAATGCCGGTACGCCCGAGGCCGACGTATCGTCTGGGCCGCTCCCAAGTGTTTGCCGGAAGCAGCCCCTCGACAACTCTTCGCCTAGAAGTGGTAGGCGATACCGATTACCGGATCAAAGATATTGAAATAGCGGTTTGTGCTGAAGTTGTGTACGCCGAAGCTCGGGGTTTTCATCACCAGGCCACGGTACTCCGCCCGAATGTCGAAGCTTGGGCTGATCTCATAAGCGAATCCGGCGCCATAGATTCCGCCGATCTGAGTTTGAGATGAAATCTGCTGGATGTTGGTCTTCGGATCGTCAATTGGCCGGAACATGAATCCTCCGATGCCAGCCTCAAGAAACGGGTTCCAGTTTCGGAAGATGAAGCTACGGACATAGGCACCCGAAACTTCATTGAGACGGAAGTGAATCGTGTTGTTGTTTGTGGGATTCGTGAAGTGATAAATCTGCTGGGCGTATTGGTAGTTCACTTCTACGCCGCTGGTCGGCGTCAAGAGATAGCGGTAGCTGATCAGGGCACCCCGACCTGTCGTGGCATGCAGTTGCGCGCCATTACCGGCAATGAACGGCGGTA
>JAJYBT010000255.1 GCA_021778875.1 Acidobacteriota bacterium
GCCGCACGTCATCCGTCTGGCTGCACACGTTCACCAGATAGTTGGTGTGAATCACCAGCGGGCCCACGTCGAGCGACTTGCGCAGCGCGCGCATGCGCTCAGCCTGCTTGGGATCAACCCTGGGCGCGCGCCACATGCGAGGGCTCGCTGAAAAAATCTGAAACGTGTTCGCGCCAATCTCCCGCGCCCGCTCGACCGCATTGGACGCCCCGCCCGCCGTGCCCAGATGAATCCCGATCCGTTTGACCATGGACCCAGTCTAACCGCTATCGTGCGCTACACAAGCTTCATTGCGTCGGGGTCCCAGTGCACTATGGCATCGCGCTCCAGGCTGAGGTTGCTCAACAGCGCGGCTCCTGCGGCGCGATAGCCAAAAACTGCGTCCTCCACCACAGACCTGCGCGAGCGAACGGCCTCAAAGAAATTCTTGAAGTGATCGTAGCTGTCGCTGTATCCGGCCGGCGCAACATATTTCTCAAACCCCACGGGCGGCTCGCCTTCAAAGTGCGTGCGCGGATACTTCTCCCGGTACGCCGTCTCAATCTGCTTCTGCATCGCCTCGGGAAATGTCTCGATGGTCAGGCCGGGCTCCTTTTCGCGCGGAACGCGACTCACCGTCACCGCGCCCCATCCGATCTCCATGGTGCCTTCAGAGCCGGTAAATGTGAGGCCCTCGCTCTCCGCGCCGCCGTCCACAAAGTTGACTCGCAGGCTCAGGTTGAATCCTTCGCGATAATCAAACAGGCCCAGCATCACATCGGGCACGTCGCGCCCGTCTTTCCAGAAGCGCAGCCCGCCCGTGGCCATGCCGCGCGTGGGCCCGTGCGAGCCGGTGATGAAGTGCGTGCCGCTGAACAGATGCACGAACAGGTCGCCCGCCACACCCGTTCCATAAGCCTTCCACTTGCGCCACTGGAAAAAGTGCTCGGCGTTGAAAGGAATCTTCGGCGCTGTGCCCTCGAAGCGCGGCCAGTCGCACGTCTCCGGCGAGGCATCCGGCGGAACCGTGTAGTTCCACGCGCCCATTGATGAGTTGCGGTCCCAGTGCGCCGTCACCATGTTGAGCTGGCCGATTGCGCCCGCCGCCAGAAGTTCCTTGGCCTTGGCATAAAGCACCGAGCTCACGCGCTGGCTGCCGATTTGAATAATCCGATTCGTCGCGCGCGCCGTTGCAATCATCTCCGGCCCATCGGAGTAGAGATGAATCATCGGCTTCTCGCAATACACATCCTTGCCCGCCTTCATCGCATCCACTGACGCCTGCTTGTGCCAGTGGTCGGGCGTGCCAATGATGACCGCGTCAATGTCCTTGCGCGCCAGAATCTCGTTGTAGTCGCGCGTGGTGAAGATGTCTTTGCCCCACAGTTCCTTGCTGCGCGCCAGCCGGCCATCGTAGCAGTCTGCCACGGCCACGAGCTTCACGCCCGGCACCTGCAGCGCTGTCTTCGTGTCTCCCTGCCCCTGCCCGCCCGCGCCAATCAGCGCAATCTGAATATGGTCGTTTGCGCCGATTCTGCGTGCGGGCTCGTCTTGCGCCGCCGCAATGGCATGCATCCTGGGCGCCAGCAAGGTTCCGGCCGATGCAACACTGGCCGCTCTCAGAAAGCTTCGACGATTCAACTCGAGCACACGTCCCTCCAAATCTCCGCATATAACCATACACGCGGCAGGCAAACGTCATCACTGGCTCGCGCGCCAATCAATCGTCGTCATCCTTGCGCGCCTTGGCCTTGTGCTGTGTCACCATCGCCGGAACCGGCACGCTGCCCATCGCATCCTTCCACAGAATCGTGTTCAGCTTCTGAGCGTCGGCGCGGTCGGCATGGCGGAAGTCCATCTTCATGCTTTCGTGCGCGCCGGGAGCCGTCTTCGCGTTGGCTGTATAGATGAGTCCATTGTCGCGGTTTGCATAATCCGCCGAGTACGGCGCCTGGTCGCCAGGTCCTGTGAACAACGTCGAAATCAGCGAGCTGAACGCATCGTTGTTGTTCATCGGCGGCAGCCCCAGCAGCGACTCCATTGTGCGAACAATGCTGACCGTGGAATAGAAGCGTGAATCGACGAACGGCGCGCCATCGGCCCCATGCGGCGCGTACTTGCTGATGACAAGCGCGTAGCTGCGATGCGCATCCACGTGGTCGGCGCCGTCCTGCGCATCATCTTCAAGGATGAAGAAGGCCGTGTCGTCCCAGAAGGGCGAATGGGAAATGTCCTCGACGGCACGCCCCACGGCCAGATCATTGTCAGCCACTGAGGATTTCGGCGAGGGCCCGCCGGGCCGCGTGCCTGCGGTGTGGTCGTTGGGAAAGCGCAGCATCACAAAATTGGGCATCGTGTCGCGGCCCCGCTCCTTCTCCGCGATCCATTGCTTCAGGTGGCGCTCAAAGATGTTCACGCGAATCTGATCGGGCACGGCCAAATTGAAGTCCGGCGCCTCGGCTGCAAAGTGACCCACCAACTCCGGCTTGGTTGCAATGTTCGTCGCGATCAGCGGAATCGGCCAGGGCCACTTGTTCACGCCGCCGCCCCATTCGGCAGGCAGCGGTTCGCCGGGCGCGATCACCGTGCGCGCGCAGCTCTGCCCTGGAAGCATCGGGCCCTGCTGCGGGTTCACGGTCTTGACCTCGTTGCAGAAGGTGCTGGAGATGAACTCGCCGAAGTGATAATACGTTTTTCCGTGCGCTGCCAGATTACCCCACAGGTAGCCGCTGGCCGGCTCGTTCACGTCGGGAATCTTCTGCAGCAGCGGATAGCCTTCGGCCACCACCCCCTCAAAGTCATATGTGCGCTGGCCGCCGCGATAGGACTGCTGCCATGTCTTCTCCAGATAGTCGGTGCCAATCGCGGCCGTGGACCAGACATGCCCGTCGCCCGAAACCTCGCCCGAGTCAAAGAAGTTGTCGAGCACGCCGAATTGCAAGGCCAGCTTGTGCATATTGGGCGTCACGGCCGCGCCGTACATCGTCAGGCTCGGGTCGCCATTGCCCACCGGCTTGCCGTTGTACTTCAGGTCGCCGAGCACCTGGTCGTAGGTACGATTCTCCTTGATGATGTAAATCACATGCCTGATGCGATTCTGCTCCGCGCCGGCAAAGTGGACAGATTCCGCCGCGGCTTTCATGCGGTTCGACTCGACCACCACCTGCGTCCACTGCGGCAGATTCTTTTCAATCGCAGCGGCGTCAATCACAGCCAGCGAGCCATGCAGCATCGATGCAATGTAGGTGTACTTGCGCACAAAGCGCTTGCCGCTCGACGAGTTGCTCTCTGGCATCGGTGTGCCGTTGGGCCCAGTTCCCTGCCCCTTTGCCGTGGCCACGTAGAGCCTGCCGCCCGCGGGCGACGCCAGAAACGCCATGGACATGGGCATCCACTCAGTCGGCACAAAACCGTCCGGCTCCACCATCCCTGTGCGCGCGGCCTTCGCGGTCAGCTTGCGCGTATTGATCACGGCCACCGCGTCACTGACGGCGTTCGCCACATACAGGCGGCTTCCCATGGCATTCAGCGCCAGCGCCTCCGGCTCCGCACCAAAGAAGCTCTGCCCCGGCAGCCGCGTGTCAAAGTAGCCCTTGATCGAAAATTGCCCCGCGCCCACGTTGACGGCGGCAACCGCATCGCGATTGGCCAGCGCAACGTAGAGCGTTCTGCCATCCGGAGCGAGCGCAAACGCGCAGGGGTGCGTGCCGGGCGCGATTGCGCTCCGGGGCTTGAGCAGCGCCAGTTTGCGCCCGACAGCGTTCTTCACAAGATCGAGTTCAACAATCTCCGATGCATTCCAGAGCGCGACAAAGGCACGGCGGCCATCCTGCGAAAGCGCAAGCGCGATGGGATAGGTGGATGGCACGGCATCGTTCTCTGAAAGGTCGAAGCGGTGTTCGATGACGCCCGTAGCGGAATCAAGCAGCAGCACATCGTCTGACAGGTTGCCGGCCACGAGCAACTTCTCCGCGCCCGGCCCGCCCACCACGGCAATGGACGCGGGAAAAGGTACTCCCTTGTCCCCGTCATCGTCGCCGATGAGTTTTGTCTTGCGCACGGGCGCAAGCTGCAGCAGCGACAGGCGGATGATGCGCTCGGGCGTAATCTTTCCGCTGGCAAAACGATAGACAAGCACTCCGCTGCCTGTGTCGTCCTTTCCTTTGCCAAGCGGGTCGGTCGTGGAGCCGATGCTGGCGTACAAGTGCCTGCCATCGCGACTAAACGCGAGCCCGGAGTAGAGCGTCTGCCTCGCGTTCACCATGGTGCGGGCGTCAGGAAAATCAGACAGCGCACCGGTGCGCGTATCCAGGACGGCCAGTGACTGCTGATAGTCCGACTCCACGGTGCCGTAACCGGCATTGACCGTGACCACATACCGCCCATCCGGCGAGACAGCCATGGACATGGGCAGGCTGTTGAGCTGCTGTGGCGCCCCGGGAATCGGCCCGATCAGTTGCTTGCTGGTGGGCAGATCGCGTGTCTGCGCCGCAATGGTCTCAGGCGCAAGAGCCATGGCCAGACTGGCCACCGTAAAAATGGTTCCAAATCGCATGGCAAAACAATAGCAAAAGAGTCTGGCCGGCGCTTTACATGGTGGTTATATGGGCTGGTTCGCGCAACGCAATGCGCGAAGTCTGCACGCAGCCGCGGCGCTCCTGCAATAATCAGCGGTATGCGTACGGTGCTCACCGCGGAGAAGCTCTGGGACGGAAACCGCCTGCTCGACGCCCCGGCGGTCATCATCGAAGACGGCCGAGTCGCCTCAATCGCCAATCGCGAGGCGGCCGAACTGCCCGCCAACGCGCGCGTGCTCGACTTTCCCGGCGCTACGCTGTCCCCTGCGTTCTTTGATGTGCACATTCATGGAGCTGCCGGGCACGACCTCATGGAGGCAACGCCCGAGGCGCTTGGCGCTATTAGCGGCTTTCTCGCCACGCGCGGAACGGGCAGCTTTCTAGCCACCACCGTTACGGCCCCGTTGGACGCGACGCTCCGCGCCATCGAGGGTCTTGCGAAACTGATCGCCCTGCCGCCCGCAGAGGGCCATGCGCAGCCGATTGGCATTCACCTGGAAGGGCCGTTTCTTTCGCACGCCAAGCGCGGGGTGCAACCCGCCGAGCATTTGCTTGCGCCGGACATTGCCGTCTTCGACCGTTTGTTCGAGGCAGCCGAGGGCCATGTGCGCCTGATGACGCTGGCCCCCGAGCTGCCCGGCGCGGTCGAGCTGGCAGCGCACGCAACGGCGCGCGGCGTTCGCGTCTCCGTGGGCCACTCCAATGCCACTGCCGCTGAGACGCGCGCCGTCATTGCCGCGGGAGCCGCAAGCGCGACGCACACCTTCAATGCCATGCGCCCACTGGACCACCGCGAGCCCGGCATCCTGGGCACCGTGCTCACCAGCGACGCCCTGTTTGCCGAGCTGATCTGCGACGGCATCCACACCGCGCCGGAGATCGTGAAGCTCTGGTGGCGCGCCAAGTGGCCGAAGCGCG
>JAJYBT010000256.1 GCA_021778875.1 Acidobacteriota bacterium
GATGCGATACCCGCGGCTCAGCGCGTTCATGTCAATCAGAAACACCTTGCCAATCGACAACGCCAGCAGCACCAGCGCCTGCCAGCGCAAAAACGCCCACCGCCGCCAGAACCCCGCGCCCAGCAGAACCGCGCCAAACAGCATAAAGAAGGCCGAGTAGGTGAACTGCGCGTAGACGCTGAAGTTGCGCAGCTGCGCCATATCACCGCGCCACTCCAGCACCCACCAGTAGCTGTGAATCTCCCAGCCGATGGCCACCAGCACCAGCAGGTTCACCAGCAGCGAAGACACCAGCATGATGCGACCCCAGGGCTGTCCATGCTCCGTGTGCTCTGCCACATGGGCCTTGTGCGCCAGCCAAGCCACAAACGCAAACACCGCAATGCCCACGCAGTAGGTGGCAAAGCGCTGGTTAAAGAACGGCACCGCGGAGGCCTCCGGGTTGCCCGCCAGCAGCACCAGCAGCCCCAGCGCCAGGCACAGCAGAGCCAGCACCCGCAGCAGCACAGAGCGCATGCGGCTTGCAACCGCCAGCAGCGCCGCGCCCTCTACCAGCCAGCCCGTCGTCGTCGGCAACCATCGCCCGTCCGCCTTCAGCGGAATCGCAAGGGTAAGAAAGACCACCGCCGCCGCCAGGTGCAGCGCGCTCAGCAGCGCAGGACTGCCGTGCCACCGCCCGCGCGCGGGCAGCCACAGCAGCAGCAGATAAAACGCCGCAAAGCCCGCCGCCAGCCACGGTTGCGCCCAGCCCGCGTCCACTGAGTCCAGCAGCGCATAGAACGCCAGAAATCCCAGCGCGGCGTTGGCCAGCGGCAGCGGAACCATCACCAGCTGGTCCCAAACTCCGGGGTGCTCCTCGGCCGTCACATCCACGCGCACCAGCCGCGGCGCAAACGCAAACATCAGATAAAAGCCGCCCAGGAAGAACGCCGTGCGGCCGGCCTGCCCCGGCGTGTAATAGGCAAACCACCACCCCGACGCAAACAGCACCGTGCCCATAAACGCGCCCGCGAGCAGCCGCGACCACGGCCGCAGCGCCACCAGCACCAGCACTGTGGCGTCCAGCATCATCAGATAGCTGAAGAGCGTCACCTCGTGGTTCTGCCCGGTTGACACCAGCAGCGGCGTGCTCAGGCCGCCCACAATCGCATACAGCGCCAGCAGCTCCGACTCCTGCGCCCATGCCAGGTAGCCGTTGAACGCCGTCACCGCAATCATGGCTCCAAATGCCACGCTCGCCGGTATCAATTGATAAAGCTGGAACGCCGCCCACAGCGACAGATAAAGGATGCCGCTGCCCACCGCCTTCAGCGAGTAGGAAAAGGCCGCATAGCCATGCGCGCGAAAGCGCTCCGACCACGCCACCAGTGCCGCGCCCGCCACCAGCCCAATCCCCACCCGGCCCGCCGGCCCAATCCAGTGGTTGTCAATCGCCAGCTTTAAAAACCACGCCATGCCGATCAACACCGCCAGGATGCCGATGCGGTTGAACCACTGCGACCCGATGCGCGCCTCCAGCGAGTGATCGTGCGCCGCCGTCTCCGGCTCCACGTGGCCAAAGCGCGGCGGCTCCACCACCGGCCCAGGCGCTGGCACGTTCTCCGGCTCCACGGATCGAACTGGCTCCGCCGGACGGGCCGGTGCGGGCTCGCGCTCCGGCGGCCTTCGCGCTTCTTCTCCGGGCAGCACCACGCCATGCTGCCGCATCACGGCCTCCAGCCGCAGCACGCGCGCGCGCAGCTCTGCCACCTGCTCTGCCAGGTTGCCGGAGTCTTCTGGGTCCATGGCCCACCACTCTACCGCAGCACGCTTCGCTTTGCCACCCAGGCGGTGCACCGTGGCCCACAGCCAGGCGCCGCCTGCGCCGCCGCACACTTCGCATTGCGGTACGCGCTCTGTCGCCTGCAGCACACAAATGCCTTGACAAAGCTGCGCATTGCCGTGTCCTCTGTGCACTTCTGCATCATGCCGTGTGAATTCACAACGAATTGAGCGCAGAAGGGAAGGCAAAATTGAGCAGACAGCGCCTCAGTTTCATTCGCTGAAAAATTGGACCCATTTGCTCTGCAAGTGCTAGCTAACCCGGTTGTATACTGGAGTTTCCCCCTTCCCCAAGGGCGTGAAACAGGACAACTCAACCGGAAATTCGGCAATCGTGCAGAGTTTCCCGCGATGCAAGACTGCAAGCAAGTGGCCATGGCAATACGCACGGCTCTCACCGGCTCCCGCAGGTCCAGGCGTTGAGCCAACACGGAGCGGGCGCGGGCAATCGGAAGTGACGAGATCGGCAAGGCTGGCCTTCGCTCTTCCGGCTGCATTACAAACCGATTCAATCATGCAAACAAAGAACTGGCCAAAGCTGGTTCGTTTTCGCCTGAGCAAAATCGCCGCTGCATCACACTCGTCAGGCGCCTGATCTTTCACTCGCATTGCCGCTGGCAGCTCCAATGCACCTACCCATGATCGCTACACAACGCAGCACTGTGGCGGCAGTTTGTTGACCCAAGCACCGTTCCGGAGGAACCATTTCCATGCAATCTCGCAGCAGGGCGGCTTCCCTCATCAGGCATGCATTCTGGGCCTTGCTCCTTGCCTTGTGGCCTTTCCATCTCTGCCTGGCAGCGGAACCCACGCAGCCAGTTGGTCCCACCAGCATCTTCGATCCCAACTCAACCCCGGCGTCGCAGGTATTCGGCCTCTCCATCTTTGTTCTGCTCATCACGGGCGGCATCTTTGTGGTGGTGGGCGGCCTCCTCACCTACGTCATCTTCCGTTATCGTGCTCGACACGCCGACGACGCCAGCGAGCCGCCGCAGATCTACGGCAGCACGCAGATTGAGTTGGCCTGGACCGTGATTCCCGTGCTCATCGTGGTGGTGCTCTTCCTCACCACGGCGCGCATCATCTTTGCCGTGCAGGACGCGCCCAAGCCCAAGAACGCGCTCGACGTGACCGTGGTCGGCCACCAGTTCTGGTGGGAGTATCACTATCCCTCGCTCGGCATCGTCACGGCCAACGAGCTGCACATCCCCGCCGGGACGCCCGGCCATCCCGAGTCCACCTTCCTCAAGCTGCTCTCGGCCGACGTTGATCACAGTTTCTGGGTGCCCCAGCTCGGCGGCAAGACCGATCTGATCCCCAACCACGTCAACGTCATGTGGATGGACCCCACCCGCCCCGGCCTCTACCTGGGCCAGTGCGGCCAGTTCTGCGGCGTGGAGCACGCCAAGATGCTCATCCGCGTCTACGTGGACACGCCCGACCAGTTCCAGGCCTGGGTCAAGCAACAGCAGCAGCCCGGCGCGCAGGACCCCAGGGTAGCCGCCGGACGCCAGGTGTTTGAATCGCAGGCCTGCATGAACTGCCACCGCGTGGCGGGCACGCCCGCTGTCGGCCAGTACGGCCCCGACCTCACCCACCTGATGAGCCGCGCCACGCTCGCCGCAGGCATCCTGCCCAACACGCCGGAGAACCTCCGCGCGTGGATCAAAAATCCGGACGACTTCAAGCCGGGCTCGCTTATGCCCGCCATGCAGCTCTCGGATCAGCAGCTCGACGCGCTGGTCGCCTACCTCTCCACGCTTCACTAGAAACGCGGGATACACAACCATGGCAGATCAAACACTACCGGTTCCGGGCACTCTCGACGTCACGCCGCATCAGCACGCCGAGGGTACCTTCCTTGAATGGCTGCACGACTGGGTGGTCACGGTGGACCACAAAAAGCTCGGCATCCTCTACATTCTTTATTCGCTGGTCTTCCTCGTGGTGGCGGGCGTTGAGGCGCTCTACATCCGCATCCAGCTGGCCATTCCCAACAATCACTTCCTGGCGCCCGACGTCTACAACCGCGTCTTTACCATGCACGGCACCACCATGGTGTTCCTTGTCGGCATGCCCATCCTCTTCGGCTTTGCCAACTACCTGGTGCCGCTGATGATCGGCGCGCGCGACATGGCATTCCCCCGCCTGAACGCCTTCAGCTTCTGGCTCACGTCGTTCGGCGGCCTCATGCTCTACTTCAGCTTCATCGGAGGCTTCGGGCTGTATGGCGCCGGCAATGCGCCGGACGTGGGCTGGTTCGCTTATGCGCCGCTCACCGCCAAGGCCTTCTCGCCCGGCAACGGCGTGGACTACTGGGCGCTCTCGCTCATCGTCAGCGGCTTTGGCACCCTGGGCACCGCCATCAACATCATCGCCACCGTGCTCAGCATGCGCTGCCGCGGCATGACGCTGATGCGCATGCCGCTCTTTGCCTGGCTCATGTTCGTGGTCAGCGGACTGACGCTGGTCACCATCACGCCGCTCACCGCGGCCCAGGTCATGCTGCTCATTGACCGCTACCTGGGCGGCCACTTCTTTGACACGCAGGCCGGCGGCTCCGCCGTTGCCTGGATGCACTTCTTCTGGATCTTCGGCCACCCCGAGGTCTACGTCCTGGTGCTGCCCGCCTTCGCCATCGCCAACGAGATCATTCCCGTCTTCTCGCGCAAGGCCATCTTCGGCTATCCGGCCATGGTGGCGGCCTCCGTGGGCATCGGCTTCGTCAGCCTGGGCGTGTGGGCTCACCACATGTTCACCGTCGGCATGACGTCGGTGGAGAACGCCTTCTTCGTGCTCTCCACCATGCTGGTCGGCATCCCCACCGGCATCAAGATCTTCAACTGGCTGGCGACCATGTGGGGCGGCAAAATCCGTTTTGCCACGCCCATGCTCTTCTGCACCGGCTTCCTCTTCCAGTTCCTCCTCGCCGGCCTCACCGGCATCATGCTGGCCGTGGGCCCGTGGAACTGGCAGTTGCACAACTCCTACTTCGTCATTGCGCACTTCCACTACGTGCTGGTGGGCGCCATCGTCTTCAACATCTTTGCGGCCATCTATTACTGGTATCCCAAGGCCACCGGCCGCATGCTCAGTGAGAAGCTCGGCAAGTGGCACTTCTGGCTCTTCGTCATCGGTTTCCACATCACCTTTGACACCATGCACTTCCTGGGCATCCTCGGCATGCCGCGCTCGGTCTACACCTACGAGGCCGACCGCGGTTGGGGCACCCTCAACATGATCGTCTCGGCCGGCGCCTTTGTGCAGGCCGCGGCCACGCTCATCTTCGTCTACAACCTCGTCATCTCCTACTTCAAGGGCCAGGAGGCCGGCAACGACCCCTGGGATGCGTGGACCCTCGAATGGGCCACGCACTCCCCGCCGCCGGAGTACAACTTCTGCACCGACCCCGTTGTACGCAGCCGCAGACCTTTGTGGGATCTGAAGCATCCGGAAGATCCAGATTGGAAGTACGAATAATGAGCACGATTCCTACGCTTGAAACCACCTTCGACCAGCCGTGGCGCCTGCCCTCGCGCGGGCGGGTGGCCATGCTCTCGCTCATCATCGGCGAGTCGGCCATCTTCACCATCTTCGTCGTCGCCTACATCTTCTATCGCGGCAAGA
>JAJYBT010000257.1 GCA_021778875.1 Acidobacteriota bacterium
GGCGGTTATCCGTTCCTCGAACTCCATCTCGACCGCCTGCAGGACTCGGCCTATTACTTCCGCTTTCCCTGCGAGCGCACCCAGGTGAAGAATGCGCTGCTGGCAACCGCCAATTCCTTCCCGGACGCGTCTCCGCGCAAGGTGCGCCTGGTGCTGGAGGCGGAGGGCGCACTGCACATTCAGCACGAAGTTCTTGCGTCCGCGCCTGCCGACCAGCCTGTCCGGGTCTGCGTTGCGTCCCAGCGCACTCGCTCCACAGACTGCTTCTACTTCCACAAGACGACGCATCGACCGCTCTACGCCAGCGCCTTGCAGGCCGCGACGCAGGCGGGCTTTGACGAGGTGCTCTTCCTGAACGAGCGCGACGAGGTGACCGAAGGCGCCATCAGCAATCTGTTTGCAGTGCACGGGGGCCGCTGGTCCACCCCACCCATTGGCTGCGGGGTGCTGCCCGGCGTTTACCGGCGCCACCTGCTCGCCGAGCGGCCGCAGATCGAAGAGCGCATTTTGCGGCTTGCAGACCTGCAAAGCGCCGACGCCCTATATCTTGCCAATGCCGTCCGCGGGTTGCGCCGCGTCACGCTGCACGCCGTCCCACTGCCGTAATCTGCCGTCCGGCGCGCCCGGTATGCTTCGCAGCCGCAAGCGCAGTTGCCCCAGGAATCACAAAGGCGTCATCATCCAGCCAGCCCCGCCGTGATAGAACGGTGAATGCGCCAGGTTGCGCTAGCAAGGGAACGGATCATGTCCCAGCAGAAGTTCGCGTTTCGCGTTGCAATCTGGGCCATGCTTCTCTTCTTCGGCGGTTTGGCAGCCCGCGCGCAGACGGCGGACCAGGCCTGGCTCAAGTACCGCCCCGTCTCCTCCCTTCCGGCTACGGCGCCGCAGATCAGGACATGGGGCAACGGGCCGTTGCAGCAGAGCGCGGCTGCCGAGCTGCGCCGCGGACTGCCACCCCTTGCGGGTGCCGCCGCATCGCGCATCCTCATCGTGCTGGGCACGCCGGAGCAGGCGCCTGACGACCGCACCGATCTGCCCATGCTCGATCCGGACGAGTACCTTGTGGCATGGAACACGGCTGCCGGGGGCAAGGAGCTGGATATCTTCGGCGGCTCGGATGTCGGCGTGTTGTACGGCACTTTTGCCCTGCTGCGCGAGCTTGCCCAGGGCCGCGACCTGCACGCGGTCCACCTGCACAGCGCGCCGGCCATGCGCATCCGCTGGGTGGACGAGTGGGACAACTTTGACGGCTCCATCGAGCGCGGCTATGCCGGCCGCAGCATTTTTTTTGAGGACGGGCACGTCCGCAGCGACCTGGCGCCGGTGGCCGAGTACGCCCGCCTGCTCGCCTCGGTCGGCATCAACGCGGTGAACGTGAACAACGTGAACAACGCCGCGCCGGCATTGCAGCCGCAGATGCTGCGTGGCCTTGCCCGCGTGGCCGACGCCATGCGTCCCTGGGGCGTGCGCCTGGCCATCAGCGTGGATGTGGCCAGCCCGCAGAAGATTGGCGGCCTGAGCACCTACGATCCCCTCCATCCCATTGTGCAGAGCTGGTGGCGCGACAAGGTCAACGAGATCTACGCGCTCATCCCCGACTTTGCAGGCTTTACGGTCAAGGCCGACTCCGAGGGCCAGCCCGGCCCCGCGAGCTACGGCCGCACGCCGGCAGACGCCGCCAACACCCTTGCCTACGCGCTTGCGCCCCACGGCGGCATCGTGCTCTACCGCGCCTTTGTCTACAACCACCACCTGGACTGGCGCGACCCCAAGGCGGACCGCGCCCGCGCCGCCTACGACATCTTCCATCCGCTCGACGGCCACTTCGCTCCCAACGTGGTGATTCAGACCAAGGAAGGCCCCATCGACTTCCAGGCCCGCGAGCCGGTCTCGCCGCTCTTCGGCGGCCTCACCCGCACCAGCCAGGCCATGGAGCTGCAGATTACGCAGGAGTACACGGGGCAGCAGCGGCATCTGGTTTACCTGGCCCCCATGTGGAAGCAGGTACTCGACTTCGACATGCGCGTCCACCGAGCCAGCACGCCGGTGAAGCAGATTCTGGAAGGCAAGTCCTTCGGCAGTCCGCTGGGCGGCATGGTTGGCGTGGCCGGTGTTGGCCGCGAGGGCTGGCTGGGCTCGCCGCTTGCGCTGGCCAATCTCTACGCCTTTGGCAGGCTTGCCTGGGACCCCGACATGGCGCCGGAGCAGATTGCCGCAGAGTGGACGCGGCAGACCATCAGCACGGCCCCGGATGTGGTCCAGACGGTGGACAGGATGCTGATGCAGAGCTGGCCGGCCTATGAGAGCTATACCGGTCCGCTCGGCCTGCAGACGCTCACTGACATTACCGGCAGCCACTACGGCCCCAACATCGAGTCCAGCGAGCACAACGGCTGGGGACAGTGGCACAAGGCCGACCACCTGGGCGTGGGCTTTGATCGCTCGGTGGCCACCGGCACCGGCTTCGTGGGCCAGTACCCGTCGGAGGTGGCGCGGATCTACGAGTCGGCCGCCACCACGCCGGACGATTTGCTGCTCTTCTTCCACCACGTGCCGTATGCCTACAAGCTGCACAGCGGCAAGACGGTCATCCAGTCTCTCTATGACAGCCACTACCAGGGCGCGGCGCAGGCCGCCGGATTCGTGAAGGACTGGACTTCACTGAAGGACCGCATTGACCCTGCGCTCTACGCCAGCGTGCTGCCGCGCCTGCGGTACCAGGCAGGCCACGCCATTGTGTGGCGCGATGCGGTCTCGCAGTACTTTCTCCGGCTGAGCGGCATTCCCGATGCGGAGGGCCGCGCCGGCCATTATCCCGGCCGCATGGAGGCAGAGGACGCCCGCCTGACCGGCTACAAGGTCATCAACGTGACGCCGTGGGAGGATGCATCGCAGGGCAAGGCCGTCTCCTGCGCGGAAAAGAGCTGCACGGCGGAGTGGACCTACACCGGAGCTGCCGGCCGCTACTTCATCGCCGTGCAGTACTTCGATTTGCAGGGAGGTTCGGCGCAGTTCACGCTGGAGGCGGGCGGCCAGCCCGTTGCCGCCTGGACCGCCGACGCCACGCTGCCCACGCCCCGTCCCCACGGCGACAACTCCACACGCTTCACTACGCCATGCGTCGAGCTGAAGCCCGGCGAGGTGATCCGCGTGGAAGGCACGCCCGACCGCACGGACCCCGCCGCGCTGGATTACATCGAGGTGCTGCCCGGCGCTGCGCAGCCGTAGCGCATCCAGGCCAGGTGCAAGGCGATGCCTGAGCACGAAAAAGCCCGCGTTGCCGGATGCGGACGCGGGCTTCTTGTCTTGCGAATTGGTTGCCGATGATCGGCGGATTACTCCACCGAGGGCAGCCCTGCCAGCGCCATGGCGATCTCTTCCGCCGGGTACTCGAAGTTCTCCAGCTTGCCGGCCTGGTAGTCGATGTAGGACTGCATGTCGAAGTGTCCATGTCCGCTGAGGTTGAAGAGGATGGTGCGCTCCCTGCCCTCGGCCTTGGCTGCCAGCGCCTCGCGGATGGCGGCGGCCACGGCATGGTTGGCCTCCGGTGCGGGCAGAATGCCCTCAGCCCGCGCGAACTGGATGCCGGCGGCAAAGGCGTCCAGCTGCTGCACGGTGGTGGCCTCAATCAGTCCCAGTTCCAGCACATGCGACACCAGCGGAGCCATGCCGTGATAGCGCAGCCCGCCCGCATGGATGCCCGGCGGAATGAACGTGGAGCCCAGCGTGTGCATCTTCACCAGCGGCGTCAGGTGCGAAGTGTCGCCGAAGTCGTACCGGAACGGGCCCTTGGTCAGGCTGGGGCAGGCGGCTGGTTCCACCGCCACCACGCGCGCCTTGCTCTGGCCGTGAATCTTCCGGCCCAGGTAAGGAAACGCCAGCCCGGCAAAGTTTGACCCGCCGCCGGTGCAGCCCACAATCACGTCCGGCTCGTCGCCGGCCATCGCCATCTGCTCGATGGCTTCCAGGCCGATGACGGTCTGGTGCAGCAGAACGTGGTTCAGCACGCTGCCCAGCGCGTACTTGGTCTCCGGATCCTTTGCGGCCACTTCAACCGCCTCGCTGATGGCGATGCCCAGGGAACCGGGTGTGTCGGGGTGCTCGGCGAGGATGGCTCGGCCGCATTCGGTCTCCGTGCTCGGACTGGCGGCTACCGTCGCGCCGAAGGCTTCCATCAGGGCGCGGCGGTAGGGCTTCTGGTTATAGCTCACCCGCACCATGTAGACCTTGCACTCCAGCCCGAAAAACGCGCAGGCCATGGCCAGGGACGAGCCCCACTGCCCTGCTCCCGTCTCCGTGGCCAGCCGCTTTGTGCCCTCCACCTTGTTGTAGTAGGCCTGCGCCACCGCGGTGTTGGGCTTGTGCGAGCCGGCGGGACTTACGCCCTCGTACTTGTAGTAGATCTTTGCCGGGGTATCCAGCGCCTTTTCCAGCCGCCGTGCGCGGAAGAGCGGCGAAGGCCGCCACTGCGCATACACCTGCCGCACCGGGTCGGGAATCTCGATCTCCCGCTGGGTGCTGACTTCCTGCTGAATCAGCGCCATGGGAAACAGCGGCGCCAGATCCTCCGGCCCGATGGGCTGGAGCGTGCCCGGATGCAGCGGCGGGGCCATCGGCTCGGGCAGGTCGGCGAGAAGGTTATACCAGGTGCGGGGAATTCGCTCTTGCGGCAGCGGAAATTGGATGGGATTCATGCGCAGCATTTTAGCAGCGCAAAGCTGCGGCCGGCTGTGTCGCAAGCCCGCCTCCAGCGCGCGATCGCTTATCGGCCTTTGATGATCTGCGCTGCCCGGCCGTAGGAGCCGAGATTGAACGTCTGCGCGTAGCCCATGGCAATCAGCTTTCTTCTGGCCACGCCGCTGCGCATCCCGCTCTGGCAGTGCAGAAGCAGAATACGGTTCTTGTCCTTGACCTTGCGCGCCACCAGCGCTTCCACCTCGCTGAGCGGCATGTTGACGGCGTTGGGCAGGTGTCCGGCGGTGTATTCCGCCGCGGTGCGCACGTCAATCACCATGGCTCCGTGCTTCAGGTGTTCCGCTGCGGCTTTGCGCGAGATCTGCCCGGCGCGCTTCCACAGCACAAAAAGCACCACCAGGACAGCAAAGATAAGAATCGAGGTCCAGTTCATACGCTTGCTTGTATTGTATGCCGCGGCGGCAGGAAGCGGCAGCCGGCCGTCGCTGTGCCAATGCGCGCGCAGGCGGAACGCATCATGCCCTGGCGACTTCCACCAGCACGGAGTAGAACGTGGCTCCAGCGCCCAGGTCGGAGAGTCTTTCGCTGGTCAGCACATTCTGGTTGGCTCCCTCGGGATGCAGCTTGGCCCAGTCCAGGCGTCCGGCCACCACGCCGGGCGGCACGCTGGCGCCGCCGCCGTCGGGCACCATCGCGGTCAGCCGCAGTTCGCCGCGTCCGTTCCACACGCG
>JAJYBT010000258.1 GCA_021778875.1 Acidobacteriota bacterium
CAAGGTGCCCATTCTGCCCATCGACAGCGAACACAACGCCGTGCACCAGTGCATGCGCGTGGGCACGCATGGCGAGGTGAAGACGATCTGGCTGACGGCCTCCGGGGGGCCGTTCCGGCAGTATCCTCTGGAGAAGTTCGAGGAGATTACCCCGGAGCAGGCCCTGAAGCATCCCACGTGGGTAATGGGCCGACGCATCACGATTGACTCCGCCACGATGCTGAACAAGGGGCTGGAGATTATCGAGGCCTGCAGGCTGTTTGACGTGCCGCCGGCGCAGGTGCGGGTGACGGTGCATCCGCAGTCCACGGTGCACTCGCTGGTGGAGTTTGTGGACGGGTCGATCCTGGCGCAGATTTCAGTGACGGATATGCGGCTGCCGATTCTGTATGCGCTGGCGTATCCGGAGCGGCCGGCCTCGCAGCTGACCTTTGACATGACGGCGCTGCGGCACCTGGAGTTTGAGCCGCCTGATTTTGTGCGGTTTCCGTGCCTGCGGCTGGCCTATGAGGCGGCGGAGAAGGGCGGCGCGCACTGCATTGCCCTGAACGCGGCGGACGAGGTGGCGGTGGAGGCGTTTCTGGAGCGGAAAATCCCGTTCATGGGAATCCCGCGTACAATTGAGAAGGTACTTGCAGCTACACCGGAGGCGCACCCCTCGACGATTTCCGAGGTGCTCGCGGCAGACCGCGAGGCGCGTCAAATGGCTTATACACTGCTGACTTAAGCCAGTGGAGTTGAGGCCCCGGGGCAAGGTGCAGTATCTGAGGTCGTGTTTCTGATCTATGCATGAATTTCTAGTATCCGCAGCCGCCTTTGTCGTTCTGGTCGGCATCATGGTCGTGGTTCACGAGTTTGGCCACTTTGCCGTTGCCAAGCTGTGCCGCGTCCGCGTTGAGGCGTTCTCAGTGGGCTTTGGGCCGCGCCTGTTTGGCGTGAAGTACGGCGACACGGACTACCGGGTTTGCCTGCTGCCGCTGGGCGGCTACGTGAAGATGACCGGCGAGAACCCCGGAGACGAGCAGCCGGCGAACGATCCGGGAGCGTTTTCGTCGCATCCCCGCTGGCAGCGGATGCTGATTGGCCTGGCCGGGCCGGTGGCCAACTTCATTCTGGCCTTTGTGCTGATGGCCTTCTACTTCGGCTGGATCAACGAGGTTCCGGCCTACGACGTAAAGACGACGACGATTGAGTGGGTGGTGCCGGGCTCCGCGGCGGATCTGGCCGGCCTGCAGCCGGGCGACACGATTCAGCGCTTTGACTCCGACAACAACCCCGGCTGGGAGCAGGTGTTCGCGCGCATGTCGCTGGACCCCAACCAGACGGTGCCGGTGGTGGTGAACCGCGGCGGGCAGACGGTGCAGCTCTCCATGCATGTGCCGGCCACGCTGGGCGGAGATGACCTGGCCGGTATGCTGCCGCAGTACATGCCTGGGCCGATCGGCATCCAGAGCGTTTCGCCGGGAACTCCGGCGGACGCGGCGGGGCTGCGCGCGGGTGACTCGATTGTGTCTGTGGATGGGCACGCCTTCCACACGGTCAGCTCGCTGGTGTCGTACATGCAGTCGGGCGCGGGCAAGCCGCTTGCGCTGATGGTGCTGCGGGACGGCAAGACGGTGGGGCCGATTGTGGCCAAGCCGGCCAAGCTGGATACGGGCTGGAAGCTGGGCTTTGCCTCAGTGCCGATTCCGATTCGCTCTTCGCCATTGACGCTGGACAAGGCTGTTGCCCGGTCTGGCCAGTTCTGCCTGGATGGCTCCACGCTGATTGTGCAGATGCTGGAGCGGATTGCGACGCACCAGGTTTCCGCGCGTCAGCTTGCGGGCCCGGTGGGTATTGCGCAGATGGCCGGGCAGGCCGCGGAGATGAAGGGCTGGTATGCCAAGTTCTACCTGGCGGGCGAGATCAGCCTGAACCTGGGCATCCTGAACCTGCTGCCGTTCCCGATTCTGGACGGCGGGCTGATTCTGCTGCTGATCATCGAGAGCGCGATGCGCCAGGACATCAGCGTCAACGTGAAGGAGCGCATCTACCAGGCGGCCTTTGTGGTGCTGATGATGTTCTTTGCCTTCGTCATCTTTAACGACGTGACCAAGCTGCCCATCTTCTCGCACATGAAGCCTTGAGTCCTGTAACCATGAAAGAGTCAGACGGATGCCAGTGATCACCCACCAGGTGCGGGTTCGCTATGCGGAAACCGACCAGATGGGCATTGTGTACTATGCCAACTATCTGGTCTGGTTTGAGCTGGGCCGCGTGGAGCTGCTGCGCTCGCTGGGCCTGGCCTACAGCCAGCTTGAGACCGACCACGGCTGCATTTTGCCGGTGGTGGAGGCGACCTGCCGGTATCGCTCGCCTGCGCGCTACGACGACGAGATTCTGATTGAGACGCGGCCGTCGATGCTGCGCGGATCCGTGCTGAAGTTTGCCTATCGCATTCTGCGCAAAGGCGGGAACGGGGAGCAGCCGCAACTGCTGGCGGAGGGCGAAACGGTGCACGTGGTGTGCGATGCGGAACTGAACAAGAAGCTGCTGCCGGAGCACTACGCAGACGCGCTGCGGGAGCTGATGGCGGGCGACTGAGGGCCTACTCCAGCACCACCGCCAGCGCGAATCCGTCGTAACCCTTGACGCCGACCGTCTGCAGGGCGGTTGCGCTCAGGCGCGGATGGGCGGCCAGCTTCTCCAGAAACAGCCGAACCCCTTGCACATCAGCATCGGGACTGTCTGCTTGAAGGACCTTGCCTTCGCGGATGACGTTGTCCGCGAGGAGGACGGTGCCGGGGCGAGCCAGCCGCAGTGCGCCGTCGAGGTAGTCGGGATAGGACGGCTTGTCGGCGTCGATAAAGACGAGGTCGAAGGGCGCGACGGCGGCGGCATGCAGGGCAGCAAGGCTGTCGGCGGCGGGACCAACGCGGATCTCAACCTGGTGCGGCTGGCCCGGCCGGTCCAGCACGCCGGCATTGCGCAGGTTGGCGCGGGCCACCTGGGCGTGATGCGGGCTCAGCTCAAGCGAGACGATTTGCCCGTCCGGGGGCAGGGCGCGGGCCAGCCACAGGGTGCTGTAGCCGCCGAGCGTGCCTATCTCCAGGATGCGCCGCGCGCCGGAGACGCGCACCAGGAACTCAAGAAAGCGGCCCTGCACGGGCGAGACGTCAATGGCGGGCAGGCCGGCCTGCTGATTGGCGCGCACGGCGTCGTCGAAGTAGCTGGCGGACGGGCTAAAGAGGGTGGCAAGATAGCTGTCAACCTGCTTCCACAGCGTTTTCGGCCCGGAGCGCATGCTGAGGCTACTTTTCGCGGGCTACCACAAAGTCCGGCACCCAGAGCAGGGCGCGCTTGAACTCGGAGTCGGGCAGGGAGGCTAGGGCTTGGCGGGACTGCTCGGCGTAGCGGTCGGCGGCCGCCATGGCGTACTCCACGGAGCCGTTGCGAACGAGAATCTCCTGGATCTGCTCGCGGGAGACGTGCTCGAAGCTGCGGTCGTCCAGCACGCGCTGGATGGCCTGCCGGTCGCGGGCGGTGCCGTGATCGATGGAGTGGATGACGGCGAGCGTGGCCTTGCCCTCGCGCAGGTCGCTGGCGACGGGCTTGCCCAGCACTTCCTCGGTGGCGGTCAGGTCGAGCACGTCATCGACGATCTGGAAGGCGAGGCCAACGGCGCGGCCATATGCGGCCAGATTGGCTTCCTGCTCCTCAGTTGCGCCGGCCAGCACTGAGCCCAGGCGCATGGAGACGGAGAAGAGGCAGGCGGTTTTGCGGAAGATGAGGTCGTAGTACTCGGCCTCAGAGACGGCCTTGCCCAGTTTTTGAATCTGCAGCAGCTCGCCCTCAACCATCTGCTGGGTGAGGCCGATGAGCAGGTCGAGGACGCGCAGGTTGCGCTCCGCGAGGGCTACGCGGAAGGCCTGCATGTAAAGCCAGTCGCCGGCGAGGACGCACTTTTCATTGCCCCAGGTGGTGTTGGGCGAGGGGCGTCCGCGGCGGGTGTCCGCGCCGTCGATGATGTCGTCATGCACCAGGGTGGCGGTATGCACCATCTCCACCACCGCGCCCAGACGGATGGCGCCGGGACCGGAGTAGCCGAGGGCATGGGAGGCAAGGAGGAGCAGCGAGGGGCGAATGCGCTTGCCGCCGCTCTCGCGCAGGTACTCCGCAATCTCAGTAATGGTGCTTACGCTGGAGGCGGCGTCGCGGCCCAACTCCTGCTCGATTGCCACAAGGTCTTCCCGCAGCAGATCGAAGATTTCTCTCGCCGTCGCTATCGCCAAGGTGCTCAAAGTTCTCGGTTCTCGCTTCTTCGTTTTCCGTGCGGCCCGGGCCGCCGGTAGCTTTTATTAGATGCCGTGGCAGCCGCCCGGCTTCCGCCTAATTCGTGCGGTAGTTCGTAAACTGCAGATCGACGCCCAGATCCTTTGCCCGCAGGATAGCAATGATGGCCTGCAGGTCATCGCGGTCTTTGCCGGCTACCCTCACAGTATCGCCTTGAATGCTGGCCTGCGCCTTCTTTTTTGAGTCTTTGACGATGCGAACAATCTCTTTGGCTTTTTCAGAGGGGATGCCCTGCTGCAGGGTAATCTTCTGGCGGACGCTCTGGCCGGCGGCCTGTTCCAGCTTGCCATAGGTCAGGTTCTTGAGGGAGACACCGCGCTTGACGAGCTTCTGGCCGAGGATCTCCTTGACGGCTTCGAGCTTGTATTCGCTGGCGGAGGCGAGCTGGATGGCGTCGCTGCCCTCGAGGGAGATCTCGGAGTGGGAGTCCTTCAGATCAAAGCGCTGGCGAATCTCCTTGATGGCCTGATCGATGGCATTCCGGACTTCCTGGATGTCTACTTTGCTGACGATGTCGAACGAATTCTCCTGCGCCATACCTTCCTCAATGTGCGGCCTGCCCGGCCGAACCCACAGTATCAGTTTCCCACGTCAGGCGGGAGGTGAAAAAGCCGGGTGAAGTTTTTCGTGGTGGCCTCGGCGATTTTTTCAGGATCGGCGCCCATGGCGGCAGCCAGCGTTTGCGCGGTGCGGGTGACCCAGGCGGGCTCGTTCCGCTTGCCGCGGTCGGGCACGGGAGCCAGCCAGGGCGCGTCGGTTTCCACCAGGATGCCGTCCAGGGGCATACGCGCGGCCACGTCGCGCAGGGGCTGAGCCCTGGGGTAGGTGATGTTGCCGGCAAAGGAGACGAGGAAGCCCATGTCCAGCGAGCGGCGGGCCTGCTCCCAGCCGCCGCCGAAGCAGTGCATGATGCCGCCGAGGCCGGTGTGCCGCCAGTAGGTATCGAGGGTGAGGAAAAGGTGATTCCAGGCGTCGGTTGCGCCGTCTTTGGGGCGGCAGTGGATGATAATAGGCCGCTTACGGGCGGCAGCCACCTCAAGCTGGCGGACGAGGCCGCGGCGCTGTACGTCGTGC
>JAJYBT010000259.1 GCA_021778875.1 Acidobacteriota bacterium
GGGAGATGGTTGAGGTCGTCGCGAGAGCTGATCCCGTTGGGCGGACCCGCCCAGATGGCGCCGAGCACGTTGTGGAGGAGCAGGCCACGCTGGGAGGCGGTGAGGCCGACCTCAGCAGGCTCCCAGGATTGAGCACCGAGACGTTTGATGGCGAATGCCTTGAAGGGACACTGCGACTGCTGGGTGAGCAGGGAAGAGCCGCCCGGGGCGGAATGGGATGGCAAGCGGATGCACGAGAAGTCCTGGACAGTTACCGTGCGCAAAGGCAGCGATGTGGAGGGAAGCATTTCGACCGGCAAGGGCTGAGGCGGACCAACGAAAGCCGCGGCAAGACGAGAGGGCCTCGTTTCGATATCCCCCTTGAGTGAGGCGAAGCTAAGTCGCACGACGGGCGCGGCGGCCAGAAGGCGGGTGGTGACAGCCTCGGCGAGGGTCCAGTCCTCGAGCGGCAGCGCATGTGGCATGGCAGCCTGGCGCTGCACGGCGAGGGGGATAAGCGGATGCGTGGAGCCGGATGCGGGCCAGGTATCCTCATCGGCGCCGAGGAACCAGATGGCATCCGCGGAGAGCCCGGCGGACTCGGCCGCCCCGGTGATCTGGATGGGGGCATCGGCGGATTCGGGGGCGAAGAGAGTCTCGTCGAGGGCGCGGGAGAGGGTGGAGAGAAATTCACTCCACTGGATCTGACGGCCATCGAAACCAAGCGAAGTGCAGGTGTCGAGTGCCTGCTCCCAGCGGCGCATGGTTTGATACTCGGCGCTGGTGAGCGCCTTGCTGCCGGGGAGACCTGCTGCCTGAAGCAACTGCGGGACCAGCTCGGCCCAATCGAGTGGGGTTTGACGGCGGGAGAGGTGGCTGAGAAACATGGCTCGTGCGCCAATGATGCGCTTCTGCCAGGCAGATGGCAGTGGTCCGGCGCTGGCCTGAAGAAACGCGGCGAGTGTCCACTGCGGCTGCTGCAGGCCGTGGCGGCGGATGGTGCGCATGCGCGTCTGCAACTCGATGGACTCCTGCGGGTCGGCAAGTAGGCCACTGGAGAGCAGCCAGTCGAGGGCCTCTTCTTCGATGGCTCCGCTGAGCCAGCGAAGAAGAAGCAGTGCTGCGCGGGCAAAGGGAATCTGGCTGAGCGGTACGCCGAGGGAGAACTCGAAGCCTGGAGCGGGGCCGGAGGGGATGTGCTGCAGAAATGCGCGTTCGATTTCGCCACGGCGCGCTGGAATCTCCTGCGAGACGACGAGAAGCCGGGCGGCTGGATTGGCCTGGAGCTTGCGGACACACCAGAGCGCGCAGGCTTCCAGCTCGGATGGGCCATCGGTGGCGACGAAGTAGCGCAGGTCATCGGCTTGCGGGGCCGGCACCGGCTGGTGGAACTCGCCCCAGGCTGCGAACAGATGTTGCTGGGCGGGCAGAATTCGATCAAAGCCTGCGAGCAGCAGGGGCGGGCGCGGGGCGCTGTCGGCCTGGAGCCGGGGCAGGAGTTCGAGCGGGATGCGGCTGGGACTGAGCAGGAGGCTGTCCCGGCAGATGGCGTCGAATTGGGTGAGCCAGCGGCTGAAGGCGGCTGCGTCCTGCTCCCACGCAGAGCGGGCGGTATCGCGCAGAAAGGAAGGGGCGTAGGAGCAGAGGAGTTGGTGCGCCTCCATGGCGAGGGAGGCGAGGCGAAAGAGCGGGCCTTCGAGCGAGGTGACCAGATGCGACTCGCGGCCGGCGATGTCCGCCCAGAGTTGGCGCTCCTGCGCCGGATTGAGCAGCATGCGGTCTTCGTGGGCGTACTGGTCCCAGGCATTGCGGAGGAATGTGCCCCAACTGACGATGGCTGGCTCGGCCCATGCGTTTAAGCCCTCTGCCCGGCGCCGGCGATGGTACTCGAGGAGCAGAGCCCGAGCGGCGCGATCACTGGCAGCGACGACGATGCCTCCGTTGTGGAGCCATGCGTCCTGGGAATGGGGTGGGCTGCCGGCCGCCGCCGGAGAGAAACCGCTCATTTCTGGTTTATACGCCGAGGGGGTGGACAAGCGCCACGCGGGAGGAGTAGGTTGACTGCCACCGCTGTGGATGTGGGGAGATTTACGAAGGTGGCGGGTTGAGTCGGCTGAAAAATGTAAATGCATTTATTTGGATAATGCGCTTGAATAGTGTTGACAATTGTATGGCAATTCTGTAATTCGTAATCGAGTCCAATCTTTTGTCCGGTGAGATCCCTCTATGAAGAACCAAGTCCAGCTGATCACGTATGTGGATCGTTTGAGTGGCGGAGGCATCCGCGATTTGTCAGCCTTGCTGAATGGCGAGCTTGCGGATGTGTTTGGCGGAGCACACCTGCTGCCGTTCTTTTATCCCATTGATGGGTCGGACGCGGGGTTCGATCCGATTGATCACACCAGGGTCGATCCGCGGCTGGGCGACTGGGAGGATCTGCGCGCGCTGGGATCCACGGTGGAGCTGATGGCGGACCTGATTGTGAACCACGTGTCGAGCAAGTCGCCGCAGTTTGAAGACTTTTCGCGGCACGGCGCCGGTTCCATGTATGCAGGGATGTTCCTGACGTATGACGCGGTGTTTCCGAATGGCGCCACGGAGGCTGATCTGCTGCGCGTGTACCGGCCGCGTCCGGGTTTGCCGTTTGTCTACTCGACATTGGCGACGGGCGAGAAGCGGCTGCTGTGGACGACGTTCACCCCGCAGCAGTTGGATATCGATGTGACGCATCAGCAGGGGCGAGCGTATCTGGACTCGATTCTGGAACGGTTCCAGGCCGCGGGCATTCGCTCCATCCGGCTGGATGCGGTGGGCTACGCGATCAAGAAGCCGGGCACGAGCTGCTTCATGATTCCCGAGACGTTTGAGTTTATTGCGGAACTGACGAAGCAGGCGCGCGCCATGGGCATCGAGGTGCTGGTGGAGGTGCATAGCCACTATCTGAAGCAGGTGGAGATTGCGCGGCAGGTGGACTGGGTCTATGACTTTGCGTTGCCGCCGCTGGTGCTGCATGCGCTGTTCAAGGCCGATGCGATTCCGCTGGTGGAGTGGCTGCAGGTGAGACCGGATAACTCGATTACAGTGTTGGACACGCATGACGGAATTGGCGTGATTGATGTAGGCGCGGATGCCGCGGGAAATCCGGGACTGCTGCCGCCGGCGGATATCAACGACCTGGTGGAGACGATGCACGAGCGCAGCGGCGGAGAAAGCCGCAAGGCGACCGGCGCGGCAGCTAACAACCTTGACCTGTACCAGGTGAACTGCACGTACTTTGATGCGCTGGGCAAGCGGGAGGCGGAGTATCTGATTGCCCGCGCGATTCAGTTTTTTGTGCCGGGAATTCCGCAGGTGTATTACGTGGGGCTGCTGGGCGGCACCAATGACATGGAACTGCTGGCGCGCACAAGCGTGGGGCGCGACATCAATCGCCACTATTATAAAGGCGGCGAGGTGCACGCGGCTTTGCAGACGCCGATGGTGCAGAAGCTGATTGAGCTGATTCGGCTGCGCAATGAACACCCGGCGTTCAATGGCGAAGCCAAGGTGGAATCGACGGAGGCGCATCTGCTGAGCATTACGTGGAGTCTGGGTGAGGATTGGGTAAAGCTGTCTGTGGATCTACGGAAGCCGTCAGCGGTGATTGACCAGAGCAGGGAAGGCAGAGAGATCGCGGCGATCCACCTGGCGTAAAGCATGGGAACCGGGGAAACGAAGCAAGGAGAGAGTTGGATGACGGCATCAGCGCCAGCGGCAAGCAACCTGCTAATCAAGTCGCTCACTTACACCATGTTCATGATGTTTGCGATGACGACGGATTCAGTGGGCACGATTATCCCGGAGGTCATCAAGACCTTTCATCTGAGCATGACGGAAGCGGGAGCATTTCACTATGCCAATATGTCGGCCATTGCCGCGGCAGCCATCGGACTGGGCTTTCTGGCGGACCGGCTGGGGCGAAAGGCCACGATTATCTTCGGGCTGGTGCTGTTTGCCGCAAACTCATATCTGTTTGCCGTTGCCAATTCGTACGGCGTATTTGTGCTTCTGCTGATCATCTCCGGCGCATCGATCGGCATCTTCAAGACGGGAGCGCTGGCGCTGATTGGAGATATCTCGGGCTCCACGACGGAGCACACTTCCATGATGAACAACGTGGAGGGATTCTTCGGTGTGGGCGCGATCATCGGACCCTTTATTGTGGCGCGGCTGCTGCTGAGCGGCGTGTCGTGGAAGTGGCTGTATGTGATTGCGGGGACGATGTGTGTGCTGCTGATCCTGACGGCCTGGGTGGTGCGCTATCCGCGGACCATGAAGCCATCCGAAGAGGCGATTGACCTGAAGCGCACGATGCACATGCTGAAGAATCCTTTTGCGCTGGGCTTCTCCATGGCGTGCTTTTTGTATGTCGCGGTGGAGTGCGCGGTGTATGTGTGGCTGCCGACGTATTTGAAGAGCAATCCGCCCTCCTCGGCGTTTATGGCCGCGTATGTCGTCTCCATCTTTTTTGTGCTGCGCGCGGGCGGGCGATTCCTGGGCGCGTGGGTAACGAAGCACTGGAACTGGACGACGATTCTGGCCGTCTTCAGCGGCGCCATCCTTGTATGTTTTCTGGGATCGATGCTGGGGGGCACGAATGCGACCGTGTATCTGCTGGCCGCGTCCGGGCTCTTTATGTCTGTCATCTATCCGACGCTGAATTCGAAGGGCATCAGCTGTTTTCCGAAATCGGAACATGGAGCCGTGGCAGGCGTCATCCTCTTCTTTACGTGCGCGGGTGCGGCGCTGGGACCACTGGTCATGGGCGCGGTGGGAGATGCGTTCGGAAGCATGAAGGCCGGGTTCGTGCTGGCCACGATCTTTGCGGCGCTGCTGTTTGCCGGAATGCTGTACAACTGGCTGGCGAATCCAACGCGCGAAGTTCTGCAGCGCTCGGATGCGAGCGAGTATGGCCTAACAGAATTCGAGACGACGCAGGTGTAATCCAGCACCAGGCAAAGGTGGTGAGGCGGCAGGTTGTACACTGGGGGCGTGATTCGCAGACTGCTTGCCTCTTCTCTCTTCGTGCTTGTCGTGCTGGCCGGATGCCACAAGGGCCAGCAACCTACGGCGCAGACCGCCGCCAGCCCGACCTACAAGATATACAAGCTGCGTGGCAAGGTGGTGGCCACCAATCCAGCCACAGGCGAGGTCACGCTGAATCATGAAGCGATTCCCGGCTTCATGGACGCGATGACCATGCCGTACAAGCTGAAAGATCCCAGCATCCTGAGCGAGCTGCATCCGGGAGATGTACTCACGGCGGATGTGCTGGTTTCGCAGGCGGACGACGCTGATGTGCTGCTGGATCACATTGTGATTGTGGCGCAGGCCAAGCCGGATTATCGGCCGCAGGTGCAGTATCACGTGCCCACGCCGGGA
>JAJYBT010000260.1 GCA_021778875.1 Acidobacteriota bacterium
GCGATTCTGGCCCAGGTATCAGCCCCGGAAAAAGGCCCGGAGCGCAAAAAAGCAGTAAAGCTCTTTATAGCGTAGCCATTCGATGGTTGTCACGGCGGGCGGGAATGGGATGCCGCAGCCAGGGGGGCCGGCGCTGGCGCGGCGGGCTCCCGAAAAATCCTCTCCTCGCTTCCAACTCCAGTTCGTTCTATATTCTGGACAACCGTCGGGAAGCGAGCGGCAAGCGGCTCCATGGCTCAGCCGTTCGGTTCCCGGTGAAGGCCGAAGAATTGGAAGTTTTTGCAAGAGGAGCGCCGAACAGGCATAGAACAGGATAGGATTCTGCCATCAGGTAAGAAGCGGTTCGCGCAGCGGGCCGTTATGGAAAAGGAAGGCAAAAGCATGAGCGAACTAGAAAATCCACCCCGAACTTATTCCGGCGCACTGCTTGGAGTGATCGCCGCAGCCCTGGTGCTTGCCGTTGGCGGGCTGATCTGGACCTACACGGTGAGCAGCCGGCTGTCGCACACGGAGGCGGCGCTGACCGCGGCCAACCAGCAGAACGCCAGCCTGGCCGCAGAGATGCGCGAGACCAATGCCCGTCTTACGGTAGCCACCGACGAGCTGGGTAAGTCGCTGGGTCTGACCCAGAAGCAGCTTGACGCCCGCGCCCAGGCCATCATCCAGCGCGAACAGGCCGACAACAAGCGGCTGGAGGCTGCGCAGAAGCAGACGGCGCAGCAGGTCAGCAGCGTCTCCAGCGAAGTGTCGAACGTGAAGACGGACGTGGGCGGCGTGAAGACGGACGTGGCAAAGACGCAGACCGATCTCGCGGGCGCGATTTCGCAACTGCAGTCGATGAAGGGTGATTTGGGCGGCCAAAGCACGCTGATCGCGCGCAACCACGACGAGCTGGAGTTGCTGAAGCACAAGGGCGACCGCAACTACTACGAGTTCACGCTCGACAAGGGCCACCGCAAGCCCGTAGGGACCGTGAGCCTGGAGCTGCGCAAGGCCGACATGAAGAAGAGCCGGTTCACGCTCATGGTGTATGCCGACGACAGGCGGTACGAGAAGAAGGACAGAAACGTGGACGAGCCGCTCCAGTTCTACAGCGGCAAGGAGCCTGCGCTCTACGAGATCGTGGTGAACTCCATGCCCTCGAAGAACAAGGTATCGGGGTATCTCTCGACGCCCAAGACCGGGCCTGCTCCGGCTAGCGCTCAGTAACGGCGTTCTGGGGCTTCAGCGTCAGGCTGGGCAGGTAGCGAAAGCCGAAAGTGAAGTCCAGGGTCTTGCGCGCGTCCCATTGCTGTTTGGTCAGGCGGAAGGAGGAGACGAAGGTTCCCTCCACCGTCTGGCCGGGCAGGATGGTCGTTTCCGGGGAAAGCGCCGCGGCGCGCCACGGTTGCAGCTCGGGATAAGCGAGGAAGGCGCGGTCATATTGCGATTTCGCGGCGGCATAGCTTGCATGGATGCCGTCGTCCAGCGTGGCGTTGGTCAGAATCTGATGGAGAAACAGCGGCTGCTTGCTCTGGTTGTGCAGCCGTGCGCGCGCAAACACCAGCACCAGGTCAAATCTTTCCTGCGGGATAGCCGCGCCGGCAGCGTCAAAGCCGGCGGTCTGGGTGTGCAAGGGATGTGCCCACACCTCAAGGATCTCGCCAGTCGCGGCAGGAGGCTTTTCGCCGGCGATGACATAGATGGCAATGGCCGCGCTGACCAGGATGACGGCCGCAACGCTGGCCCAGATCACGTGGCTGGTTCCCTTGGTGAACGCTTCGCCCTGGGCGGCGTCATCCTTGTCCTGCGGGGTTTCCTGATGCAGCAGACTCATAGCGCCCTTATCTTACTCTCCGCGAGGGCCTGGTGAGAGACGAAAAAACCGCGTCTGGGCCGAAATTGCCCATTTCGTGTACTGCTTTTCTGGGGACACGGGGGTCGCGCTCAGGGACGCGGCCTGAGTGCGGCAAGGAATTTCTTCGTGCCCAGGGTGTTCAACACGTCTTCCGGCGCGAGCCATGCCCGTCGCAGCTGGCGAACGCCGTATTCGATTTTCGCCAGATGCCGGATGTCGTGCGCGTCGGTGCTGATGACAATCTTGCAGCCCAGCTCTTTGGCCAGGCGCAGGTCGCGGTCGCACAGGTCCAGCCGCTCGGGTGCTGCGTTCTGCTCCGCGGCCACTCCCAGCTCGGCGGCCCGGCGCAGCACCGCCGCCATATCCAGCGCAAAAGGCTCGCGGCGCAGCAGCAGGCGCCCGGTGGGATGGCCCAGAATGCGGGTGAAGGGATTCTCGATCGCACGCAAGACGCGGGCCGTCATGTCGTCGCGGCTCATGTCAAAGCGGGTGTGGACGCTGGCGATGACGATATCCATCTGCGCCAGCACTTCGTCGTCCAGGTCGAGCCTGCCGTCAGCCAGGATGTCCACTTCAATGCCGGCGAAGATGCGGATGCGGCCCTCCATCCGCTTGTCCGCCTCTTGAATGCGCCGGATGTGTTCGAGCGCGCGCTTCTCGTCGAGGCCGTTGGTCATGGCCATGTTCTTTGAGTGGTCGGTAATGGCGATGTACTCGTAGCCGCGCTTGAGGCCGGCTTCTGCCATCTCGTGGATGGTGTTGCGCCCATCGGTGGCGGTGGTGTGCATGTGCAGGTCGCCGCGCAGGTCGGCCAGCTCAATGATGCGGGGCAGCTTGTGGTGGGCGGCGGCTTCGATTTCGCCCAGGTTCTCGCGCATCTCCGGCGGCATCCAGTCCATGCGCAGCGCCTTGTAAATCTCCTCTTCGGTGGCCGCGGCAACGGTGGAGCCGTCGTCCAGCCGCGCCAGCGCCCACTCGCTCAGCGTATAGCCCATTTTCAGCGCCCGCTGCCGCAGCGCGACGTTGTGCGCTTTTGATCCCGTAAAGTATTGCAGCGCAGCGCCATAGGACTCCGATGGCAGCAGTCGAACGTCCACCTGCATGCCATTGGAGAGGTGAAAGCTGACCTTGTTTTCGCCCTTGGCGATGATGTCGTGAATCTCCGGATAGGCGGCGACATATTCGACCGCCGCGCCTGTGTGCTCCGGCTGGCAGGCCGGGCCGGTTACCAGCAGGTCCAGGTCGCCCACAGTCTCGCGGCCGCGGCGCAGCGACCCGGCAGGCGACACCTTCTGAATACCTTTGAAGGCGAGCAGGTAGGTGGCGATGCGCGCGGCGGCATCCTCGGCCACATCGATGCGGAAACGCCCCGTGCTGCGGCGATAGTCTTCGATGCCTTTGCGCAGCTTTTCAATCTGCTTTTCGCCCATGCGCGGCAGACCAGCAAGCCTTTCTTCTTCAATGGCTTGTGCAAGCTGGTCGATGCTGGCGATTTTGGCCGCGTCCCACAGCAGGGCAACGGTCTTCGGACCCATGCCTGGCAGCTTCAGCAGCTCCAGCAGGCCCGCGCCGTATTTCGCCAGCAGCTCCTCGCGCAGCGGCATCGTGCCGGTGGCGGCAAGCGCCTGCAGGTGCGAGGCCATGCCCTTGCCGATGCCGGGAATCTCAAGCAACTGACCGGTGTCAGAGGCGATGGCGGCCAGGTCCACGGTCGTCTGCTCCACGGATTCGGCGGCCCGGCGGTAACTGCGGATGCGAAAGCTGTCTGCGCCGTCGATCTCGAGCAGATCGGCGGTTTCAGAAAGCAGGCGGGACATGGCGGCGTTATCCACTGCGAGAGCCTCCGCGAACAGTATCCGCGATTGGCTCGAGGAAAACGAGCGGACAGGGAGAGCGAGGAAGATTTTTCAGACGGCGTGGAGACGCGACCCGTGGCATCGGCGGGCTGCTGCGCAAGTGTGCGGAGCTGCCACCCACTGCCCGGGCTGGCGCTTGAACTGCAATGTGAGTGCGACGCAGCGCGCAGGCATAGAAGACGCGCGCCACCTGCCGGTGGGTGTGCTGTTACGCCTGGCGACAGGTGCGCTACTAGGCTGCGGTGTGGGCGACATCCCTCAGCCGCAGCACTGCTTCGGCCTGGGGGCCTTTCTGGCCCTGGGCGATGTCGAACTCCACATCATCGCCCTCTTTCAGCGTTTTGTAGCCGTCCAACTGGATTGCCGAGTAATGGACGAACACATCCGGGCCGTCTTCACGTCCGATGAATCCGTAGCCCTTGGCGTTGTTGAACCACTTGACTTTGCCTTTGTATTGAGCCACAGGGGTCTGCCTTCCTTGCGTCTTGATGTGTAGCCGGCGAGAGCAGCGTGTAGGAACGCACACCGATAAAAGCTATGACGCCGAAACTGCGCGAAAGGTTGATTGCGATTTTCAGGAAAATCTCCAGAAAATTAAGACGGGCCGATTCCCATGAGGAACCGGCCCATTTTGAGCCCACGGATTCAATCTGATTTCAGAGTCCGCGGAGCCCTGTTACTTTTTCTGTTTTTTCTCGATCTGCAGCACATACAGCAGGACGCTGGTCAGCGTTTTGCCATCCAGGATCGCGCCTTTTTCAATCATCTTCACCACGTCAGACAGTTTGACCAGACGCAACTCAATCTCTTCGTCGTCCTCCGGGTGCGGGTGACCCGGCGTGAGCCCTTCGGCCAGAAAGACCTTCATGGACTCGCCCAGGAAGCCGGGGCTGGCGTAGTACTCCACAAATGGCTTCCACTTCCTTGCGCGGTAGCCGGTCTCTTCTTCCAACTCGCGCTGCGCGCCGGCCAGCGGGTCCTCGCCGGGGTGGAGCTTGCCGGCGGGCAGCTCCCACAGGTACTGGTTGGCGGCGTGGCGATACTGGCGCTCGACCACGATCCACGGATTGCGTTTGCTTTTGGAATTGTCCACGGCCAGCACGACCACGCTGCCGTTGTGGCGGATTACGTCGCGCTCGCTTCGCTTGCCGCCGGGCTCGATCAGCTTGTCGTGCAGCACGCGGAACAGCGGTCCGTCATAGGCCACAACGGAGCTGAGCAGTTTCGCCTTTGCCTCGGGAGCGGGCTTCAGAGCCTTGCGTCTGGCTGCTTTGGGCGCCTTTGCCCTGGCGGTCTTCGGCTTCGTGGCCCCCGCGGGCCGGGGGGCTTTTTCTTTTTTGGGCATCGCGGCCTCTCTCCTGATTTCGCTATTCAAAGAAAAGTATACGCATCGGCAGCAGGCGATACGTGCATCGACTGCGCCCGGCGTGGCATCCTTTACTCAGCCGCATTTCACCTGAGCCCGGCCGGACAGGAATCCCCGCAAGGCGCGCGAACCGGAAGTGAACGAGTTGACAACCGCAGACTGCCATCCCATCGCCGTGGCGCCGGGTTCGAGCCGGCTCCTTCTGGACTACTGTGCCGGCTCAACTGCGCTCACGCCTTTTTACGCTGCAGGGCCATTCGGTCCCGGCTGGCAGGCGCGGCCGCCGGTTCCCGCGCATTGGCCGGAGCTTGTGGAGCAGCTTG
>JAJYBT010000261.1 GCA_021778875.1 Acidobacteriota bacterium
CTGGGCTGAGGCGGGCTCGGCGACTGCCTCGATGCCGTAGCCGGCGGCGGGCTGCATGTCTTTGAAGAGCAGGTTGTAGAGCCTGCCGGTCCTGAGGTCTTTCATAACCAGGCAATGCGGCTGGATGCCGCGCTCGACGCAGCCCTGCAGATGGATCTGAGCGGGATTGGGCAACTGGGCTGCGATGAGCGGCTGGCCGGTGAGCGAGAGGACAATGCCGAGTATGGCAAGGTACTGCATGGCCGGCTCCCTTCCACGACAGGGAATAGCGTCCTTATCTTAGTGCAAAACGGGATGGCGCGCGGGGGGAATGTCCGGGGTGGAAAGGGCGCCGGGCCAATGGAGCCGGCCTGACATCGTGCGAGCGTCCGGCTGGCTTTGGGCGATGGAGGCGGCGCCGGACGAAGTGAGATTCGAGGGCAATTTATTGCGGGCGGCGCAGACAGGCGAGCCAAGGCAGAAGCCGACCCACTACACTTAAGCCTATGGAAGAGGAACAGGACCAGCGGACGGATCCCCCGGCGGGGAGCCTGATGACACGGCTTGTGCCGTGGGTGGGCGGGGTGTGGGTTCTGCCGCTGCTGGTGGTGGCGCTGTGGCTGCATGCCACGTCGGAGGTGGACTTTGCGCTGGCGGTGATTGTCGCCACGCTGCTGGCACCTATTCCCATGGTGCTGCTGGCGCGCCGGTTGCAGAGGCACTGGGAGGCGCGCGCGGAGAAGGCCGAGGAGAGCGCTGCACAACTGCGGCTGCAACTGGACACGGTGCGCTATCGCACGACGCGGCTGCGCGAGGAGTTGCAGGCGGCGGACCGGCAGGCGAGGCTGTCGCACCAGTTGACGCTGCTGGGGCAGTTCACGGCGGGATTCATGCATGAGTTCAACAATCCGCTGGCGATTGTGGCGGGGCGGATTGAGGTGCTGCTGGACGAGCGGAAAGACGATGCGGAGCTGTGCGGCGACTTGCAGCAGATGCTGAAGGAGACGCGGTACATGGGCAGCATTGCACGCACGCTGCTGCAGGCTCTGCGTCGCGAGCGCGGCGGCGAGGTGTTTGAGGCGTCGATGCCGCAGAAGGCGCTGGAGGAGGCTCTGGAGGCGTTTCGGCCGGGGGCCCGCGCGCAGGGAGTGAAGCTGCTGGAGGAGTTTGGCGAAGCGCCCAGGGTGGATGTGCCGGAGCACGTGGTGGGCGAGGTGGTGCGGGGACTTATCAGCAATGCGCTGGAGGCCCTGAAAGACACGGAAGATGCGGCGATCTGGGTGCGGCTGGAGCCCTACCGGACGGCGGGCGCGAAGGTGGTGGCGCGGGTGGAAGACAACGGGCCGGGAGTGCCGGAGACGATTCGCGAGCATCTGTTTGAGCCGTTTATCACGCAGAGCAGCGGACGGGAGCGGCTGGGGCTGGGATTGTTTCTGGCGGCCAGCCTGCTGGATATGTACGATGGCCGGATTCGTTATGAAGCGCGGGAGGAAGGCGGCGCCAGCTTTGTGATTGAGCTGCCGCCGGCGCGGTTTACGCGTGGCCAGCCTTACCATTGGTTTGCCGGAGGAGCGACGGAGTGAGCCGCATAGTGGTGATTGACGATGAGCCAGCGCTGGGCGAGAACATCCAGCGCATGCTGCGCCTTCCGGGGGCCACGGTACAGACGTTTACGGATCCGGCGAAGGGGCTGGCGTGCGCGCTGGCGCATCCTCCGGACCTGGTGCTGCTGGATGTGCGGATGCCGGGGATGTCGGGCGAGGAGGTATTTGCCCGGCTGCACGAGGAGCATCCGGCGCTGCCGATTGTGTTTTTGACGGCGTATGGGTCAGTGGAGAGCGCGGTGCTGGCGATGCGCAACGGCGCATTTGACTACCTGCAGAAGCCTTTCAAGCGCGAAGACCTGATGCTGGTGGCGAAGCGGGCGCTTTCGCACTCTTCGCTGGAGCACGAGGTGGCAAGGCTGAAGGGGCGTCTGGAGTCGCTGGGCGACACGGACGCGGCGCAGAGCCACAGTCCGGCGATGCTGGAGCAGATGGAGAAATGCCGCCGCGCCGCAGCCACGGATGCCACGGTGATGATCCTGGGCGAGAGCGGAACGGGCAAGGAAGTGATGGCGCGGTTTTTGCACTCGATGAGCCGCCGCAAGGATGGCCCGTATGTGCCGGTGGAGTGCAGCGCGATGCCGGGGGCGCTGATTGAGAGCGAGCTTTTTGGCTACGAGAAGGGCGCCTTTACCGGGGCAGAGCGGATGAAGAAGGGGCTGATCGAGTCGGCCGATGGCGGAACGCTGTTCCTGGACGAGATTGGCGACCTGGGCGTGGAGCTGCAGACACGGCTGTTCCGGTTTGTGGAAGAGCGGGCGCTGCGCCGGCTGGGCGGACTGACGCAGGTGAAGGTGGATTGCCGCATCCTGTGCGCGACCAACCAGGACCTGATGGCCAAGATCAAGGCGGGATCGTTTCGCGAGGAGCTCTTCTACCGGTTGAGCGTGGTGACGGTGAAGCTGCCGCCGCTGCGGGAGCGGCCGGAGGATATTCCGCATCTGGCGCGGTTCTTTCTGGAGCGGTTTTCGCGGCGATATGGGAAGAGCGTTTCCGGCTCTCCGCAGTTCTATGAGGCACTGCTGAGACGGCGCTGGCAGGGGAATGTGCGGGAGCTGAAGAACGTGATGGAACGGCTGCTGGCGCTGCATCCGGGCGGCATTCTGCGGCCGGAGGATCTGGAAGAGGAGATTCAGCAGCAGGAAGGCATTGGGCACCTGGCCGTTTTGCCGTGGAAGGATGCGCGAGACCGGTACCTGGCGGGCTTTGAGAAGTCCTATGCGCAGGCGGTGCTGGCGCGTTGCGGGGGGAACGTGAGCGCAGCGGCGCGCGAGGCCGGGGTGGACCGGAAGACCTTCTATCTGTTGCTGAAAAAGGACAGGGAACCGCAGGGTGGGGAATTCATTCCTCAACTTGAGCCGGGGATCGGGGAGTAGACTCCCCACGCGGCAGTAGGAATGGGCGTTAAGTTACTGAAACGATTAGAGCGTGGGTTTGGTCTGTGACTTGCTAAGGGAATGGCAGGGAGCAGCCAAAGATGAAATTCTGGAAATCAGGCTTCAAGACATTCCTTTTTCTCTCAGTTCTATTTCTATTGATGCCTCAGCCGGGGCATGCGATTCCGGCATTTGCTCGGAAGTTTGGCGTAAAGTGCTACACCTGTCACACCATTCCACCCGCGTTGAACAAGAACGGCTACATGTTCAAGCGGTTGGGATATCGTATGCCTCCGGACGAGATGGACGGAAGCAAGCCGGCACCGAAGGTGAGCGAGCTGGACAAGGACATCAAGTTCAGCCTCACGAATTCGTTTGCCGTGATTCTGCAGGGCAGCGTTACCGAGGATAAGACAGTATCGGATTCAGGAACGACGACGTCGGTTTCTCCGTCGACCTCCTGCGGCAGCGATACGTCCTCCTCGTCCACATGCTCGAGCTTCAACCTGGACGAAGCGGCGATGTTCTTTGCCGGCGCGGTTCCGGACTCGGGCTTCTCCTACTTTGGGCACTATGAACTGTACCAGGACGGCGGCAGCGGTCTGGAGCAGGGTTTTGGCGTTTACACGGGCGGCCGCGCCAACAGCAGCTACTTTGTGAAGGGCGGCGAAATTCACATGCAGGAAGGTGAGGGAACGCGCGCAGCGATGTTCTACAACCTTTTCCCTGACCCGTCTTACACGCTGACGAATGTTGATCCGATCGGCTTCACGCTGGATCAGCATCCGACGGGTGTGGACTTCGGCTACACGTGGGCGTCTCCGTACTTCGGCAAGATCTTTGCGGTATCGGCAAAGGTGACCAATGGCCTGGCTGCGGACGGCAGCGAAATTCTGAACGGCTCAACGAAGAACTCGAAGGATGTGTGGGCCGACGCGGACTACTGGTTTGGACCGGATGGCGGCGTGACGGTGATGATGTATCGCGGCTCGAAGGATCAGAACCAGACGGATGCCAACGGCAATCCATTCACCTTCAGGCCGACCTTCTATCGCGTAGGCGCATTCGGCAACTACCTGTTCTTTGACAAGCTGGATCTGTTGGGCGGCTACATCCACAGCAATGATGACTGGCTGTGGAACCAGGGCGGAACGATGTCGCACTACACGGCCAACAGCTACCGCGGAGAGGCTGATTACTACATCAAGACCGGAACGGCGCTGATGGCGCGGTTCGATCGCTCGAACCAGAAGATCGATCCCAATCCGCTGATGCACACGCGGGCATGGGGTGTTGGCGCCGAGCATGCGATGACGGACCTGGGCAATGTGGTGGTTCGTGCGACGTACAATCAGGAGCACGATGGCGACCCCGTTGCGCTGGTAGGCAGCACCGACAAGAAGTTCATGCTGGACTTCCGGTTCATGTGGTAAGGGGAGAGGACAATGCACAAAGCAATTCAATGGATGGCAATTGCCTGTATGAGCGCGCCGCTGTTTGTGGTTGCGCAGAGCAGCAACGTAACGCTTCCGCAGGATAAGGGGCCGAGCTCGATCAATGTCTCTTCGTATCCGCCGGAGCAGCAGAAGGCCTACAAGGTGTTTGTGGACAAGTGCGCGAAGTGCCACACGATTGCTCGCCCGATCAACACGTCGATGAGCAAGCCGGAGTGGGAGCGCTATGTGAAGCGCATGATGCACAAGCCGAACTCGGGCATCAGCGACAAGCAGGCGAAGGACATCTTCGAGTTCCTGGCGTATGACCAGCAGGTTCGCAAGGACAAGAATCCCTCCGCCTTCTACAAGTCGCTTTCCGATGCAGAGATCGAGAAGCTGAAGGCGCAACAGCACTAAGACGTGCGCAGGGATTGTTCCTTGCCACATAACCGCAAGTTGCTTTACCTGGACCCCGGCGAGCATCTGGCCCGCTCGCCGGGAGTATTTTCAAAAGAAGTCAGGGAAGCGCGGGCCATGGCTGTTGAGTGTAGTTGCTGAGAATTTTTGGAGGTTGGGACCGCATGAGCTATTCCATCAAGATCCCGGACAGGGAGTACTTTGACAAAAATATTCCCTGCCAGTCGGCCTGCCCGATTCATACCGAGTGCGGACGCTATGTGCAGGCGATTGGGATCTCGCAGGACGAAGAAGCCTATCTGCTGGCACGCGCGCCAAATCCGTTTGCGTATGTGCTGGGAAGGATCTGCGCGCATCCATGCGAGGATAACTGCCGCCGCGGGAAGATTGACGAGCCGATTGCCATTTGTGCGCTGAAGCGCTACGCGACAGACAGGCACAACCTGGGCATGGGGCATGATCCGGCAAGGAAGGCCCTGCCGCGGCGAAACCCCCCGGCGACGCGCTGGCTGAACCGATACGAGGTCATCCAATCCAGCTCGTAGGCCACATTCGGGCCGATCACCTG
>JAJYBT010000262.1 GCA_021778875.1 Acidobacteriota bacterium
CATCAAGGCTGGCACGCTTTCCAGTATCCTCAAGCACATAGCCGCTCATCACAAGATGAGCATGGACGACCTGCTGAAGATGCTCGACCTATAAGCAAATATGTATCGCCCCATCCCGCTAAACTAGAAGAGTGACCGAAATCCGCGAATTCATCCGCCGGCTCCCCAAGGCCGAGCTGCATCTGCACCTCGAGGGCACCATCCTGCCCGCCACGCTCGTCGAGCTCAGCCAGCGCCACGACAAGACGTCCATCCCCCTCGCCGAGGCCGAAGCCCTCTACCGCTTCACCGATTTCAGCGGCTTCATGCTCGCCTTCAAGGCCGTCACCGGCCAGCTCATCCATCCTGAGGACTACGAGCTCGCCGCCTGGCGTATGATGCAGCAGCTTGCCGCCCAGGGTGTCGTCCACGCCGAGGTTTACATCTCCGTCGGCGTCATCTACCTGTGGCGCAACCACGATCCCCACGTCTTCGAGCCCATCTTCGCCGGCCTGGAACGAGCCCGCGAGCGCGGCGAGCGCGAGCTGGGCATCACCGTCTACTGGATCTTCGACGCCGTCCGCCACTTCTCCGTCGAGGAGGCTGCGCGCGTCTTCCGCAAGGCCGCCGAGCTGCGCCTCGGCCACCCCTCAATCGTCGGCATCGGCCTCGGCGGCGACGAGCGCCGCACCGGCTCCGAGCCGTACCGCAGCCTCTACGCTGAGGCTCGCGAGGCCGGCCTGCGCCTCACCAACCACGCCGGAGAAACCACCGGCCCTGAGGCCATCCGCGAAGCCCTCTCCATCGGCTCCGAGCGCATCGGCCATGCCGTCTCGGCTATTCACGATCCGGCTCTCATCCAAGAGCTAAAAGTGCGGAGCACCCCGCTGGAGCTCAACCCCACCTCCAACGTCCGCACCGGCGTCTGCCCGTCGTTCGCCGCGCACCCCCTGCGCCAGTACTTCGACTCGGGTCTGCTCGTCACCCTCAACTCCGACGACCCCGCCTTCTTCGGCTCGGACATCGCCAACGAGTACCTGCTGGCCCATACCGAACAGGGATTTACGCGCGACGAGCTGCGCCGCCTTGCCGCCAACTCCATCCAGGCCAGCTTTCTTCCCCCTGCCGCCCAGCAGCAATGGCTCGCCCAAATCGACTCTACGCAGTAAACAAAAGTTGTAGCCTCACCTTGCGGCTCGCGGTCAGTCCAAATGGAAAGTACGGTATCATGCCATCAGGAGAAGGTTCCGCCCATGCCCACTGAAGTTGACGCACTCACAGCTGCTGAAGAGTCCGGCGAGAGCACCGCTCTGCGCCTCCTCGGCTGGTTCTCCGTGGGAATGGCCGTGGCCGCCCTGGGCATCTTTGTGGGCCGCGAGTTGCGCAGCCGCTACAAGTTCAATCGCCGCACCCCGTATGACTTTTACTCGAACGCAGGCGAGCGCCCCACCAGCGAGTTCGGCGTCGGCATCTAGCGCGCTTCCTCCGCAACACCGCACCCCATTTCGATCTATCTCTATACTTTTCATGCAATAGAAGCGCGCCTTTCGTCCGTTTTGCTTTCCAAAAGCAAAGCGGTTCTCGCGTCTTCCGCCAGACTGCAGCAGAGATGCGAGAACCGCAAGTGGCCGTTCGAAGAAAGCTGCCCTCGGGCCTGCGCCCGGAGCGGCGAGGATGCACCGCTCCGAGCACAGCCGTCAGGCGCCGTTAGAACTGATACGTGATCGTGCCGTAGATTGCGCGCGGTGCGCCGGGATAGGCGTTGATGTAACCGCTCGGAGCCGTGTTGCCGGGGTACAGAGGCGCAAAGTAGCCGCCGCTGGAGATGTATTCCCACTCGTTGTACTTGGTGTTGGCAAGGTTCATCATGTCCAGCTTCAGATTGAAGGATTGCTTTTCAAAGCTGAAGGGTGCCGTCACCGAAGCGTTCGCCGTCGTGTAGGACGACATCTTCTGCGTCGTCGGAGCACCGGTGTTGTTCGACCACAGGTACTGCGAGCCCGTGCTCTCGATCCAGAAGCGCGGTTCAATCAGTTCCTTGTGGTTGCGCTGGATTCCGTAGTAGACGCCCGTGTTCAACGTCACGTTCGGAACATAGGACACCGGCAGGTTGTTGTAGGACGTGCAGGAAAGATTCTGCGCGGTGCACTCTGCCAGGCTCGGGCCGCCCACGATGTAGCGCGTGAAGTTCGTCGACTCTCCCGCGAAGTTCACAAAGATGTGCAGGTTGCTGCTGGGGTCGGCGTCAAAGAACGCGTCGACGCCGTGGTAGGTTGAGTCGCCGCCGCCGGAAATCTGCAGGCCGGCCGCCGTCTCAAAGTCGATTTCCTGGTTTGTGTAATTCAGGTGGAAGTAGCTTACCCCGGCGATAAAGTTCCCAAGACCGGGCGCATGCATGAAGTGGACCTTGGCGCCGCCCTGGGTGTAGGCGCCCTTGGCCAGCGTGTAGTAGGTCGGATCGACGCTCTGGAACATGCCGCCACCACCGCCCAGCGCGGGCGAGCGATAGGTCACGTCATAGCCGCCGTAGATCGTAAGCCAGTCATACGGCGTCACCGAGGCATCAATCGAAGGCTCAACTGCCGAGCGGCTTTCGTGGGCTCCGCACAGCGAGCCCTGGTCCTTCGTCGTGCTGCCGTCAGGCGCAACCGTCGGCGGTCCGAGTACGTTGCTGTACGGGTCAGAGCCATTCGGATTGAGCGCGCAGTGGGTGGCATACACCACGCCGGGCGCAAAGCTGAAGTCTCGCGCGGCCTGGTCACTGTAGCCGGTGGAGAAGCCGACCACGCGCACTCCGGGAATGATGTGTATGCGTGCAGTGGGGTGGAAATCGTCCTGCGCATAGAAGGCCACGTTGTCCTGCTGGAAGTAGCCTGAGCGGAACTTCGAACCCGCACCGACCACTTCGTGCGCGCCGCTGCCGCCGTAGGCGGAGTTGTAGAACAGGTTGCGCGCGTTGTAGTTCTCATGCAGCAGGAAGCCGCCAAAATTCACCGTGTTGTAGGGCAGCACTTCGGTCATTCCCACCTGGTCGCCGAAGATGTTGCTGTGCGGATTGTTCCACTCGTCCACCTGCGCACCCTGGCTCAGGGCATCGTCGTTGCGGCGGTGGAAGCGGCGAATATGGTTGAACCAGGTCGTGTTCTGCAGCGTGCTCTTGCTGCTCAGGAACAGGTTCTCGCGGCCATAGCCCAGGAACATCTCGTTGGTGTCGTACTTGTTGTAGGCCGCGTACGGCAACGCGCTGTAGTACCCGCTCGTCGCCTGGCTGAAGTTGGAGCCGTTGGGCTCAATCAGTCCCACATCGGTGGTCGGAATCACCGTGGGACGATAGCCGCCCGCCTTCGCGTAGAACATACCAAGAACGACGCTGCCTGCGGAGAAGCTCTTCAGAGTCTTGCCGAACACCGATCCGTTCTTCGATGGGTTGCCAAAGCCGTCCGGCCCCTGGCGAAAATCGTTGCCCCGGCCCAGGCCGCCGCCAAGCACCGTCGACCATCCGCGAAACTTGCCCGTGTTGCCGACAAACGCAAAGTTCTGCTGGCCATAAGGCCCGTCCGTCAAGGCGACGCTCAGGTGGCGGCTCACCGTCGGCTGCACCGGCGTAAACTCCACGCCTCCGCCGACGCTGTTGTACCAGCGCTCCATCGGCTGCCCCGGCCCGTAGGTCACGGCCAGGTCCTGCATCACCAGGTTCTGCGGCATGGTCGCCGATTGCCAAAGGCCGGTTGCCGGGTCTCCCACCGGAACCCCGTCAAACGTGATGCCCAGGGAGCCCGGCGCCGTGAAGCTCGTCGCTTCTCCCGCCCAGCCCTGCTGGATTCCGTTCAGAATCACCGTGTATTTGGTGGAGCCTGTCTCTCCATACCCCACCACATTCGCGCCCGGCGTGGAAGCGATCATCTGTGCTCCGCCGGCCACCGGCCCGCCTGCATCCAGCTGCTTACGGTCCAGCACGCGCAGTGTCTCCGGCGTTAGCATCACGTCCTCGCGCGTCGGCACGGGCTTGGCCTCGGGGTCAACGGTGCCGCGAACCACCACGCTCTCGGCCAGCGAGGCCACGCTCAACGTCACCTTGAGGCTCGTCGCCTTCTGCTCTGAGGGCGTAACCCGCCGGGTGAAGGAATCGAAGCCGGACTTCTCCACAACGATCAGTTGCGGGTCAGACGGCACATCCGTAAACACAAAGCGGCCATCGGTCCCTGTTGTCGCGTGGATTACCTCGTTGGTGGTCAAATCCGTGAGTGAAACAGCCGCCTTTGCAATCACAGAACCAGAGGCGTCTACCACCCTTCCTTCAACCTCTGTGTTCCCGGCATAGGACAAGGAACTCCCAATCAGCGCCAACACGGCGCCGATAAACAGCTTACGTAACATGCAGCAACCTCCAACGTGAGTTATCGCGTACTGAATTGTTGTCTTGTTCGGATTTACGGCTTTCTACAAGGGAAGACATCCAGGACGACCCGCACGAGCTATCCCCCATGGCCGGCGAGTCATGATGCCCAGTTCGAACGCAGGGCAGGCCCGGGAAGCGCCGTGACTACGGCGCTTCCCAGCTTTACAGTCACCCATGCGCGTTACAGTCTTATGACATCGCTGTGAAAGTTGGTGACGAGACTCATTACAGAGCTATGAATCATCTGTCTCGCTAACTCACAGGACAGTTATCCCGCCCCTGCCGTCTCGCCCGCCGCCTCCGCAGACCTTCGGCGCGCCGCCTCCCTGCCCATCCCGGCCCCCGCGCCGGTTGCGATACCCTAATTGCTTATGGGCCGCATCCGCGTACTGTCCGACCAGGTCGCCAACCAGATCGCCGCCGGAGAAGTGGTGGACCGCCCTGCCTCCGTCGTCAAAGAGCTGCTGGAGAACGCCCTCGACGCCGGGGCCACCCGCATCCGCGTTGACGTGGAAGCCGGCGGCCGCAAGCTCATCCGCATTGCCGACGACGGCCACGGCATGAACCGCGACGACGCCCTGCTGGCCTTTGAGCGCCACGCCACCAGCAAGCTACGCACCGCCGACGACCTGCTCTCCATCGCCACCCTCGGCTTCCGCGGCGAGGCTCTGCCCTCCATCGCCTCTGTCGCCCGCGTCTCCCTGCAGACCGCCACCGGCGAGGAAGCCGCCGGAACCCGCCTTGAGATCGCCGGCGGCAAAATCCACCACGTGGAAGACGCCGCCCTGCCACGCGGCACCACCATCGCCGTCGCCGACCTCTTCTTCAACACCCCGGCCCGCCGCAAATTTCTGCGCACCGAGTCCACGGAGCTGGCCCACGTCACCGCGCTCGTCACCCACTACGCGCTCGTCCACCCGGAGAAGCACTTCGAGCTGGTCTCCTCCAGCCATACCCTCGTCTCCGCCCCGCCCGTCGCCCGCCCCGCCGAGCGCA
>JAJYBT010000263.1 GCA_021778875.1 Acidobacteriota bacterium
ATGGGCAGGCTGCCGTAGAGTTCGGCGGCGGCCTGGGCGAGGTCGGCCTGGGTCTGCATCTGGTAGGGGTTGGACTCGGCGTATTTGACGAGGGTGGGCGCGGTGCGCACCTCGCGGGTGAGCAGGCTGGCGGCCTCGGCGGCGAGCTCGGGGTCGGTGGCGAGCTTGGCCACGAAGGCGGCTCCGGCCTGCGCGTTGACGTTCCATGCGGGGCCGGTGGCGGCTTCGCGCAGCTTCTGGCCCAGGTCGCGGACCTCGGCGACGGGATGCGAGAGCAGGCGGGAGACCTGCGTCTCCAGGGTGCGGGCGTTGACGATCTGGCCGAGCGAGGTATTGGTGGCCAGCGGCAGCAGGTAGCGGGCAACGTCGAAGGCCCGGGCGCGGAGGGTGCGCTCGTAGGCCTCGGGCTTCATGGCCTCAGGGCGTGCGATGCGCTGGCGGAGGGCCTCCAGCACGGAGCCGGTGGTGCGCTGGTAGGCGGCGAAGAGGTCCTCGACGGTCTGGGTGTAGAGCGCGGCGGAGGCGGCGTCGGAGCCGAAGTCGGGCAGGTACCAGCCGGACTTGAGGAAGTTCTGGTAGCGGGTGGAGCGCTCCTGCCCGTCCCAGCGCTGCTCGTCTACAAGGACAATGGCGGCCAGCAGGCTGAGGCGCTCGACGGCGAAGGCGATGTGCGCGAGGTCGGCAATGGAGCGGTGACCGTATTGAAAATAAAAGGTGTTGAGGAACTGCTCGGCGCGCTGGGCGCTGATTTCAGTGAGGGACTCGCGCATGGAAAGCGCGGAGCGCGAGTACTTGGCCATGGCATAAGCCAGCACCTCGGGGTCAGCCCCGTGGACGGCAAAGACTTCGGTCTGATTACGAGCGCCGGTTTGCGGAAAAGATTCACTGGACATGGAAGAGGACTCGCGAACAGAATACGGCATTGGGGCACCGGGATAGCAGGGAAACCCCGGACGCGAATATCGCGTCTCAAGAGCAGGCAGGAGAAGCCGGTCCATGCGGGAGATTAAGGTGCGTACGTCGCAGCGGCCCCGGCCATTACCCTCAGGACGCTGGGTGATGACTCAGCGGTGGAACGACCTGCTTTTTGCGCATTGGCCGGTTCCGGCCCAACAGGTGGCGGCCCTGTTGCCCAAGGGGCTGCGGGTGGATACCTACCAGGGGTCGGCATGGCTGGGAGTGGTGCCGTTCTGGATGGACCGCATCAAGATCCGCGGCCTGCCTCCCGTTCCGGGGGCACTGAGCTTTCCGGAACTGAATCTGCGGACGTATGTGCGGGAGATGCGGACGGATGCGCAGGGGGTCTACTTCTTCTCATTGGACGTGGGCAACCTGCTGGCGGCGACGGTGGCGCGCACCTTCTACCACCTGCCCTACTACTGGGCGGAGATGCAGATCAAGCAGCGCTCGGAGCGGGAGTTTGCTTTTTACAGCCGCAGGCGGCTGGTGCATGAGCCGGTCATCTTCAAGGCGCGCTATCGTGGGCTGGGCCCCACGCGCAAGCTGGCGGAGAGCCGTCAGGGGTCGCTGGAGTACTTTTTGACGGAGCGGTACTGCCTTTTTACCGAGACCCGCAGCGGACAACTGATGCGCGCGAATGTGCACCACGTGCCGTGGCCGCTGGAGGATGCCGAGGCGGAGATTGAGCGCAACGATCTGGCCGCAGCCATCGGGATTCGCCTGCCGAATGAGGAGCCGGTTCTGCACTACTCGCGCCGGCTGGCGGTGTATGTGTGGCCCGCGGAGCTGGTAAGGCCGGCGCTGGCGGCGCGGCGCGCTCCGGTGGCGGTTGCTCCTTCCAGCTGATTTCTTCCAGCTGATTTCGACAAGATTCATCGCAGTGCGGCTGCCGGAAGCAGGCGGTCGTGCGTCTTTTTTTGAAGCCCCTATAATGAGTTTCGGAAAGAGGCGGGCTTCTGCGCCCGCGAGGTCGAGAGAACGCTATGGCTGGATTGCAGGGCAGGATTGCGCTGGTAACGGGCGCTTCACAGGGGATTGGCCGGGCATGCGCGCTGGAGCTGGCGAAGGCCGGGGCCGTGGTGGCGCTGGCGGCTCGGAACGAGAGCAAGCTGGCCGATGTGGCGGCGGAGATTGCCGCGGCGGGCGGACAGGCGGCAGCCTTTGCGCTGGACGTGGCAAGCGAGGAGTCCATCAAGGCCGGCGCCAAGGCCGTGATCGAGCGCTTTGGCAAGGTGGAAGTGCTGGTGAACAACGCCGGCATTACCCGCGACGGCCTGATGATGCGCATGAAGCGCGCCGACTGGGACGACGTGCTGAGCACGAACCTGACGGGGAGCTTTCTGCTGACGCAGGCGCTGCTGCCGCCGATGCTGAAGAACCGCTGGGGCCGGATCATCAACATCACCAGCGTGGTGGGGCGGACGGGCCAGGCCGGGCAGGTGAACTATGCCGCGTCGAAGGCCGGCATGATCGGGCTGACGCGCTCGCTGGCGCGCGAGGTGGCATCGCGCGGCATCACGGTGAATGCCGTGGCGCCGGGCTACATTGAGACGCCGATGACGGCGGTGCTGGACGACAAGCAGCGCCAGGCGATGATGGCGACCATTCCGCTGGGGCGGCCGGGCACGGACACGGATATTGCGCAGTCGGTGGCTTTTCTGGCCTCTGACGCGGCGGCATACATCACCGGGCACGTGCTGGACGTGAACGGCGGCATGTTCATGGGCGCATAAAAACGGGGACTGTGACGCCCCCGCTTCTTCCTTTCGAGCAACAGGACAAGCCGCGGGCTACTGCGGCGGCGTATCGCGCTGCGGCAGCATGGGGGTTCCGCGGGGACGCGGGATGACCATGACGGCCACGGAGGTGGCGGTGAAGGTGCCGTCCTTGAGCGTACCCTGCGCATGCACCATGTCGCCTATCTGGATGTCCGCGAGGGTGATGGGCTCGCGGCGGCGGTGGATGGTGGTGTTCTGGTCGGCCACGAAGCTGTGGTCGGCGTTGTCGGGCCCGCCGTGCACGGTGACCTTGACGCCGTCGATGGCGGTGACGCGGCCTATCAGCCAGGTTTTGCCGTAGCTGGCTTCCATCTCGCGCGCCTGCTGCACGCGCTGGGGATCGAGCTTGACGATGAAGACGGCGCCGACGGATTTGGCGGCCGTGTCGAGCTCGCCGTTGACGGCGATGACGTCGCCGACCTCGATCTCACTGGGCTTGAGCATCAGCGGACCCGGCGGCTGCGGCGCGTCCGCAGGCTGCCCGGGAGCCGCGCCGCGAATCCGCTGCTTGAGGATGCGGGTGTTCACGCTGAAGTGGACGGTGTAGGTGTCGCCCGCGTCCGTGCGGATGAGGTAGTGGTCCGCGGCCACGGCGGTGACGGTGCCCATGGTGCCGGTGGCCACGATGGGCATACCCATGCCGCCGCGAGGGCCGGGGCCGGGTATCTGCTGGGCTGCATCCTGCGTGTAGGCAGCGCTTAGCGTTAAGCCAAGGAATAGTGCGGAGACGAGGCGAAGTTTCATGCGTGCTCCTCCCAGGGAGCGGCGTTGCGGTTCTGCCTGCTTAGACGCAGAAGCCGGCCCGCAGGACGACAGGGCCGGGCGGATTGGGCGACGGGGGTCAGGGCTTGGTTTGCCCGGCGAGCATCTGCTCGAAGGCGGGGACGCCGCGCAGGGCGGAGAACTCCTCGTCGGCGACGATCTTTTTCGGCGTGGTGTAGCCCTCATTGAGGGCTTTGCGCAGATAGTCAATGGCGCACTCGGTCATGCCGGCGCGCAGGCAGCCCTTGGCCATGTAGAAGTTCATGGCGCCGCGTTGCTCCACGGAGCCCGCGTTTTCCACCCGGAGATGGGAACTCTGCTGGAATATCTCGGGGTCGAGCGCAAGCGCCTTCTTGTACTGCTCCCAGCCCTTCTCGTATTTGTGCTGGGTGATGAGGTTGGTGCCGAGATTCTTGAGTACGATAGCGGCCTTGGGGTCGAGCTTGAGCGACTTGCGATACATCTTTTCCGCGGCCCTCAGCTCGTGGGCGGAGTCGTAGATGGTGCCGAGGTTGTTGTAGACGCGCGGATCCCTGGGGTCGAGCTTGAGGGACTGCCGGTAGCAGTGGATGGCCTCGGCCTCGTTGAACATCATCTGGTAGGCGATGCCCATCTTGTTCCAGACGTGGGCGGAGTTTTTGGGGGCCTGTTTGTAGGCCTGGATGGCAGCCTGGTAGCGCTTGCGGGCAAGGTAGGAGTCGCCTATGTCCTCGGGGGTGGGATGGAAGTTGGGCTGGGCCTGAGCAGGTGTCACGGGGGGATGTTCAACCCGGGCGGCAGGCGGCACAGTGGGGGTTTCCGGCGTGGGAGCCTGCTGGGCGGGGAGCCCGGATGGAACGGAGAAGAGGGCTGCGGAAATCAGGAACACCGGCAGCCGCGGACGTATCGCGTGCCTGCACATAGTCCCTCCCCGAGGAACAAATCGGGGCGACGAACGAATCACATCGTCCGATGTGATTAGACCACCAATCGGGCGCGGGTGGGCAGGTGCGGGCAGATTTTTCTGTGCGGTAAGGCCGGCCGGGGGCACGGGTGCCGCGGGGTGGTTTCGGGTACACTCATCCCGATGCGAAAGGGGCTGCGTGAGGATGGCGGCAATAGAGAGAAGGCAGGCGTGGGTTACGGAGCGGTTCCGGGCCACGCGCGGCAGGACGCTGGAACTGTGTAAACCGCTGACGCCGGAGGACATGATGGTGCAGTCGTCGGCGGAGGCCTCGCCGGCAAAGTGGCACCTGGCCCATACCACGTGGTTCTTTGAGTCGTTTGTGCTGCGGGAGTTTCTGCCGGGTTATCGCGTGTTTCATCCGGAGTTTGAGTGGTTGTTCAACAGCTACTACCGGAGCTTTGCGGCATTTCCTGAGAAGCGGCTGCGGGCGTCGTTTTCGCGGCCGGGGCTGGACGAGGTGCTGCGCTATCGGGAGCATGTGGACGCCGCGATGGAGCAGTTGTTGGCGCGATTGCTGGAGCGCGACCCGGCCCCGGAGGCGCTGGCGCGGCTGGAGCTGGGCGTGAACCACGAGGAGCAGCACCAGGAGCTGCTGCTGACCGACATCCTGCATGCGTTTTTCAGCAATCCGCTGCGGCCGGCGTATGCGGCGGAACCTCTGGTAGCGGCGTCGGCGCAGGCGGCCCAGCCCATGCGTTTTGTGGAGTTTGCAGGTGGGCTGTGTGAGGCGGGATTCGCCGGGGAGGGATTCTGCTACGACAATGAACTGCCTCGGCACAAGGTGTGGCTGGAGCCGTTTGCGCTGGCTGACCGGCTGGTGACGAACGGCGAGTACGCGGAGTTCATGGCCGACGGCGGCTACCGGCGCGCCGAGCTGTGGCTGAGCGCCGGGTGGGACACGGTGCAGCGCGAGGGTTGGCGC
>JAJYBT010000264.1 GCA_021778875.1 Acidobacteriota bacterium
CTTCAAAGAGATCCATGGCCGCGGCCGCCGACAAGCAGCCTCGACGCCGATAGCAACTGAAGGTGAGGAAGTGAAACTCCCCCGTTTGCTGATAACGAATGCGCTCGCCTTTCATGCACCGCGAGGCTACTCCACTTGCGAATGTGCGGCATAGAACAGCGCTTCCAACATCCCCGGTCCCCAAAAGCGAGGGACCGGGGGCACCCTCAACATGGTGCGGAAAGGTCATCGGGACCGGGGCCACCTGCCGGCTTCCCCATCGATTCCCAAGGTCATCCGAAGACCCAGAATCTAAGCAGAAAAACAAAGCAAAGAACCATCAATACCAGACAAGAATCGAGCAGCAAGACAAGTCTGCTACCGGGGTAGAACTGCTTGAATTTCTTCCGGACCTCGGTCCCCCACCATAGGTAGGATATTCGCTCGCTTTCTGGCACCCGTTCATTGATCTTGCCTATCATGATGAAGTAAAGCGTATTGGCAAAGATAGCAAACGACCCGCCAAGGGATGCAAAAATGATGGCCGGGATCGGAAGTTTCGTGGCTAGTTGCACGGTCGCCTCGCAAGATATCCAAGATAGTCAACAAAACGGAACCCAGTGAACTTCCCTACATTCAGAGGCTTAGTCGTTTTTGTCGAGGTGCCCCCGAAACTGACTCTTCCAACCGGTGATGCTCCTACGCCGCCCGATGCTACGGTAACTCCACCGCCGTGTACTACCGACCCGCCCGCACTAACAAAGGGGACAGGTGTGGAAACGTAAAATTGGCCGCCCTTAAATGGGCCAGAAAACCCGTTGTTCGTTTTATCCAATCCATAAACTAAGCCCGTAGTCGCGGTCGCGCTAACACCTCCATTCCAGCCTAGCCCACCGCCGCCCGTTGCAAACAGGCTTGTCTGGCCAGAATTATAGTTATGAACCTCATCCACGGAACCGCTCACGAAACCAATTCCTCCGAACGCGAGACTGAGCGATTCCGAACGGCCGGAAGGAATCATGTTGCAATACACTTTCTTGGCATCAAAGTTGTTAATCGGTCCACCCACATCGGCCATTGTGGGCAGCCCGAGGGCGGTTTGTATTCCGTTGGTCAAACCACCACTTGGCATGATGGGAGTTCCGTTCCAGGAGGAGCCCAAGGACACCCCGCCGCCGAAAGAGCCAAAGCCCATGGGCGGGGGCCCCGACACTTCGCCATTGGCAATGGAATCTCCGATCCACAGGGCCAAGCTGCGACCAGGCAAGGCGTTCAAAAGGTCCTCGCCCAAGTGCTCAAAGAAGCTTGTCCAGCTTTGGCCGCTTGGGTCTGTGATTGTGATCGGGTCATTGCGCCCGTAGGGATACCTGTTCCACGACTGTGGATCTGAGGGATCGCCGGCCAGGGGATCGGCGGAGCAGAAGGTGCCGGTGCGGCTGTCGTAGTAGCGCGCCAGCGCATAGTCGAGTCCACTCTCCGAGTCGCGCTGATAGCTGGTAAAGATCCACTTGTTCGTCGTTCCGGATTGATACCATGACTCACCGAACGGAAAAGTCCCGTCCTGGGTCAGGATCGACCCGCTGCCATCGGTCGTCAGCCGGACGGAAAGAGCGTCCTGATGGTAATAGGTTGTAGCACCACCGCTGATCATCGCCAGCAGCCCCGTTGTGCTTCCACCCGGAGGGTTGTAGATATACTCGCGCGATGGCGAGGCCGGAGCCGCGCCATTGTCATACTCGGCAATGACCGAAGAACCGGAGAAGATGCTCACCGTTGTCGTTCCTCCTCCCGATTTGACGACGCGGAGCCCGTTGCCGTCATAGCTGTAGCTTGCCGAGCCGCCGCTGCCGCTGAAGGCCGTCATGCTCAGCCCCGCGGCCAGAAATGCTCCTCTGAGCAGTCACGCAGCCGCTCGGCCGCGCTCTCCGGCGTTATGTCCCTCTGCGGCATTCCCAGCATCTCAAATCCCACCATGAACTTCCGCACCGTCGCCGAGCGCAGCAGCGGCGGATAGAAATGCGCGTGAAAATGCCACTCCGGGTGCGCGCTTCCATCCGTCGGCGTCTGGTGAAAGCCCATCGTGTAAGGAAAGCTCGTCTCGAAAAGATTGTCGAAGCGCGTCGTCAGCCGTTTCAGCGCATCGGCCAAAGCATCCCGCTCGTCGCCCGTCAGCTCCGGCATGGCGCCCAGGTGACGTTTGCTCACCAGCAGCACCTCAAACGGCCACACCGCCCACCACGGCACCAGCGCCATGAAGTGCTCGTTCTCAAAAACCACGCGCTCCTGCGCGGCGCGCTCCGCGGCTGCGTAGTCGCACAGCAGGCAATGCCCCGTCCGCGCCAGATGATCCTTCTGCGCAGCCGTCTCTGCCGCAGGCTCGTCCGGCACAAAGCCCGTGGACCAGATCTGCCCATGCGGGTGCGGATTGCTGGCGCCCATCATTGCCCCGCGATTCTCAAAAATCTGCACGTACTCGATCCAGTCCAGACCGCCCAGTTCCGCATACTCATGCGTCCAGGCATCCACCACCCGCCGAATCTCAGGCTGCGTCATCCGCGCCAGCGTCAGGCTGTGGTCGGGATGAAAACACAGCACCTTGCACAACCCGCGCGCAGGCTCGGCCACCAGCAGCGGCGAAGCAGGCGTCTCGTGCGCGGCAGGCGCATCCGGCAGCAGCGCGGCGTAATCGTTTACAAATGTGAAAATCGACTCATACGCCGGATTCGACCCACCCCCTGCACGCTTGTTCCCCGGGCACAGGTAGCACTCGGTATCGTAGACCAGGCCGTTCGGCAACGTCTTCTGCGCCACTTCGCCCTGCCACGGCCGCTGCGTGCGGTGCGGAGAAACCATCACCCACGACCGTCGCAGCGGATTCCACCGCCGATGCGGGTATTGCCACTTCTTCTCCATCCCTTGCTCCAGAAACATCCGAAGATCGCCGTTTGCGACCCGCCATAGACCGCGAGTCACGATAGTTCTACCATAGACGCTGCAACCACCCCCGGCCTCCCGGCTCTCAAAGGACTGATGCCAGATGCTCTCCGCCAACGCGATCGTCAGCCTCCACGACACATTGACCCGCGCGTGGCACACAGTGCCCGAGGCCGGTGAGCCGCTGCCCGGCGTCGCCGACTGGCTCCAGCGCGTCGCCCGCCAGCACCGCGCCAACTTCGACCTCTGGCACATTGAAGACGAGGCCCGCCTCCCCAACGCCTCCGACGCCACCCTCGCCGCCGTCAAGCGCCGCATCGACCGCACCAACCAGTTGCGCAACGACCTTGCCGAAGACCTGGACCGCGCCCTGCTCGAATCGCTCCAGCCTCAGCGCCTGCCCGCGCCGCTTGCACCGCTGCACTCCGAGTCGCCCGGTCTCATGATTGACCGTCTCTCCATCCTCGCCCTTAAAGTTTTCCACACCCGCGAAGAGGCCGAGCGCCACGACGCACCCGGCGGCCACGCCCAGCGCAACCGCGACCGCCTCGCCATCCTTGAGGAGCAGCGCGCAGACCTCGCCGCATGCCTCGATGCCCTCTGGCGCGAAGTGCTTGCGGGTACGCGCCGATTCAAACTTTACCGGCAATTGAAGATGTACAACGACCCCCAGTTGAACCCCGCCATCTATCGAAATCTGCACGACAAACCGGCCCCCTGACAGCCGCCTCCCGGGCTGCCCATTGACGCGCGCCGGGGTTCTGCGTATAAAAGTGGCTCAAGCAGCGCAATACTCAGGCGCTTGGCTCTGGCAGGAGACTCCACTGGTCCACCCTGCACCGAAGAGGCGCAAACGGCGAATCCATGACGCAAGAGGTCCGATCCGCGGCTACAGGCCGCAAGAAAACTCCCTCCTTGGCGGCCAAACCAGCCAGCCACTCATCCACAGCTACGGGGCCGGTCTTTCAGCACTATCAGGCCGCCGTCCAACTGCTCCAGCAGGGCAAGTATGAAAAGGCTATTACCGCCTTTGAAAAGCTGCTTCCCGCCGCGCCCATCGAGATCGTCGAGCGCTGCAAAATGTACATCCAGACCTGCCAGCGGCAAATGAACCGCGACGGCCTTGCCTTCCTCACGCCCGAGGAACGCTACGACTATGCCGTCTCGCAGTTGAATTCCGGCTATTTTGAAGAGGCGGCGGAGCAGTTGAAAAGCATCCTCGCCGATTACCCCAATGCCGACTATGCCCACTACGGGCTGGCCGTGCTCGATTCAATCAGCGGGCGCGCGCAGAACTGCCTCGAAAACCTCGCCCGGGCAATCGAGCTGAATCCAAGAAACCGCCTCCAGGCACGTTCCGACAACGATTTTCAAAGCATGGCGGACGATCCGCGATTTACGGAGCTGCTGTATCCTGAGGTTCCTTAAGGCGTCATGTGCACCCTGTTCCCTCAGGAGCCGTGCCCATGAACCCGGTCACAATGCTGCCATCCCCTGACAATGCGGAGCACTCCGCCCCTGCGCCACTTCGCGTCGTCGCAATCGGCGGCGGCACCGGCCTCTCCACGCTCCTGCGCGGCCTGCGCCGACACGTCAGCGTGCCCGGCCAGCTCAGCGCCGAGCAGGCCCAGATCGCCGACCTCGCCGCCGTCGTCACCGTCACCGACGACGGTGGCTCCTCCGGCCGCCTGCGCAAGGACTTCAAAATGCTCCCTCCCGGCGACCTGCGCAACTGCATGGTCGCCCTCAGCGAAGAGGAAGACGTGCTCGCCAGGCTCTTCGCCCATCGCTTCCGCTCCGGAGACGCGCTCGAAGGCCACAACTTCGGCAACCTCTTCGTCGCCGCGCTCACCGAGCTCACCGGCGACTTCGCCCACGCCATCCAGCTCGCCTCCAAGATTCTCGCCACCCGCGGCCGCATCTACCCCGTCACCACCGCCAACGCCACCCTCGTCGCCCGCATGGACGACGGCTCGCTCGTACGCGGCGAAACCAGCATCACCGCCAGCCGCCAGCGCATCGCCGAACTCATGCTCGATCCCCCCGGCGCCGCCGCCCTGCCCGAAACGATCGAGGCCATCGAGCGCGCCGACCTCATCACCGTCGGCCCCGGCTCGCTCTATACCTCGCTCATCACCAATCTGCTCGTCAAGGGCATCCCTGAAGCTCTCGCGCGCGCTCGTGGCCTGCGCATCTTCATCTGCAACCTCATGACCCAGGCCAACGAGAGCCTCGGCCTCACCGCCTCCGAGCACATCGAGCGCATCTACGAGCACACCCGCGCGCCCATCTTTGACTACGCCATCGTCAACACCGCGCCCTTCTCCCCCGAAACCCTCGCCCGCTACGCCACTGAGAACGCCTCGCCCATTGAGGCCGACATCGAGCGCATCGAGTCCCTCGGCGTCCGCTGCATCACCGGCGACTTCGCCGTGGAAGACAACGTCGTGCGC
>JAJYBT010000265.1 GCA_021778875.1 Acidobacteriota bacterium
CATAGTCGGCGGCCGCATCCAGATCGGCGGTGACGGCGTCAGGGTCAAGACCGGAGACGGCTTTGACAACGGCGTCCTGGCCGGAGAACTCGCTGGTGCCCCCGCCGTTGGGGCCGTGGCCGGAGAGCAGGTCGGGCGCGACAACGATGAATCCCTGCCCTGCCAGTTCGTCGGCCATTTCCTTGGCCCAGTCGCTGAGGCCGAAGATCTCGTGAATGAGAATGACGACCGTGGCCTTGTTCTTGACCTCGGGGTAGACGACAAATGCCTGCACGGTGCGGCCATCGTGCTTGAGGTTGACGTACTCGTGGTGGCGAGGCGATGCATCCAGCCGGGACTTGGCCCAGTCCTGGGCGGGGCTGGAAACGGCAGCGAGTGGAAGCAGCATAGCCGCTGCGAGACTGAGAATCCGGGGAATCGATTTCATCATGCACAGGAGTCTAGCCACAATACACAACTGGTTGCAAGAGGCAGACCTTCAGAAGGCAGCCAATCTGTCTTGCTACACCGGCGCGTTGACCTTTGGCCAATAGCGGAAGTCACAGAATGTGGCTTTGCCGAAGCCGCAAACGTAGACGGCGGGCTAAAGGGATGGCTCGATGCATGCGCAACGCTTCGCCCCGCTTGTTGCTTGGCGTGGGATCGGATATCGGCAGCTCACTCTGCCATGTGCTGTTCCTGCTTTGCTGCAAGCAGGCCCCGGCGCAAGTCCCGGCGCTTGATGAGCAGAAAGAAGACCGGCACAAGGATCAGCACGTGAATGGTGGACGTAATCATTCCGCCGACAATCGGGGCCGCGATGGGCTTCATGACGTCGGAGCCGATGCCGGTCTCCCACAGGATGGGCGCGAGACTGAGAATGACCGCCGTCACCGTCATCAGCTTTGGACGCAGTCGCTGTACCGCTCCGTCGATAACGGCCTCCTCCAGCACTTGCTCCGTCATCGGCTCCCCGTGAGCCGCGTGACGCTGGAATGCCTCATGCAGGTACACCACCATCACAACGCCTGTCTCAACGGCGATGCCAAACAGCGCAATGTAGCCCACCCACACGGCAACGCTGAAGTTATAGCCCATCATCCACTGCAGCAGCAGCCCGCCGGACATGGCATACAGTGTGGGAAAGATCAGCACCGCCGCCTCCGTTGCCGATTTAAAGACGAGATAGAGCAGCATAAAGATGACGAAGAAGACAATGGGGAGGATGATTTTGAGACGCTCTTTGGCGCGCATTTCGAACTCATATTCGCCGGCCCAGCGCCAGGTGTAGCCTGCGGAGAGCGCCAGGGATTGCTGCATCAGTTTGTTAGCGCGGTCAACAAAGCCGCCGTAGTCGTGCGTCTTCAAATCGAGATACACATAGCCGGTCAACGCGCCATCCTCATCGCGAATCATCGCGGGACCGCGCGAGAAATAGACCCGTGCCACTGCGCTGACCGGAATCTGCTCGCCAGACGGAGTCGCGATGAGCGCCCGCGACAGGTCCTCAGGATGATCGCGGAAGTCGCGCTGATAGCGCACGGCGATGGGGAAGCGCTCGCGGCCTTCCACATTCTGCGCAATGTTCGCTCCGCCGATTTCCGAACTGATGACGCGCTGCACGTCTGCCACTGTCAGGCCGTAGCGCGCAGCCTCGGGGCGGTTTACCTCCACATTCAGATAGAAGCCCTGCGAGACGCGCTCTGCAAAAGCAGAGCTGGTCTGCGGCATGCTGGAGAGTATCTGTTGCATGCGCGCTCCAATGTCTTCAATGTGCGCCAGATCCGGCCCCTGAATCTTGATTCCGATTGAAGTCTTGATGCCGGTCAGTTCCATGTCCAGGCGATTGCGCACAGGCATCGTCCATGTATTGGTGAGCCCCGGGAACTGCAGCTTCTCATCCATTTGCTGAATCAGCTTCTCGTAGGTCATGCCGACGCGCCACTGCTCGCGCGGCTTCAGCATGATGGTGGTGTCATACATGTCCAGCGGGGCGTTGTCCGTGGCGCTGTCTGAGCGGCCTACGGTTCCAAACACGGTGGACACTTCAGGAAACGAGCGTATGATGCGATCCTGCTCCTGCATCAGCGAGACCGCCTGCGTGATGGAAATCCCTGGCAGCGCGCTGGGCATATAAAGCGCAGAACCCTCATACAGCGCGGGCATGAACTGGCTGCCCAGGCGGAAATAGAGGGGAATAGTCACGCCAAGAAAGATGAGATTCAGGACAATCACGAGCTTCCAGTGCCGCAGGCTCCAGCGCAGAACAGGAAGATACATGGCCTGCGTGATGCGCGCCGCGGGATTCTTTGCCTCGGGGCGAAGCTTTCCGCGCAGGAACAGCGGCATGAGCGCCGGGACCAGCGTGATGGAAAGCAGCGAGGAGAACATTAGCGCCAGCGACTTGGTCCAGGCCAGCGGGCGGAACATGCGGCCCTCCTGCGCTTCAAGCAGAAACACGGGCAGGAAAGAAACCACGATGATGATGAGCGAGTAAAAAAGCGCGGGGCCAACCTGCTGCGCCGCGCCCACCAGAATGCGTCGCCGCTCCGTCTCGTCCGGCACGTCATCGCGCTCCGCGAGATGGCGATGTCCGTTTTCCACCATCACGATGGCAGCGTCAATGAGCACGCCGACGGCCAGCGCCAGGCCGCCCAGCGACATGATGTTGGAACTGACGTGCAGGTAATACATGGGGATGAATGCAGCGACCACGGCGATGGGCAGCGTGAGAATGGGGACAAGCGCCGAGCGGAAATGGAACAGAAACACGATACTCACGAAACTCACAATGATTGCCTCTGCAATCAAATCGCGCTTGAGCGTGTGAATCGATTCATTGATCAGCCATGAGCGGTCGTAGCCTGTCACAATCTCAACGCCGGAGGGCAGCGACGGGGCAATCTCGCGGAACTTTGCCTTGACCCCGTTAATCACGTTGAGCGCATTCATGCCGTAGCGCATGACGACGATTCCGCCTACGGTTTCGCCTTCGCCCTGCCAGTCAGCGGCGCCGCGCCGCACGTCGGGGCCAAACGTAACCGTGCCCAGATCGCGCACCAGCACGGGCGTGCCGTTCTTTGTCGCCACGGGAACATTCTCGAGATCGGCGAGAGAACGGAGATAGCCGAGGCCGCGAACCATGTATTCCGCGCCGCTCATCTCGAGCACATCGCCGCCCACTTCATTCGTGCTCTGGCGGACGCGTTCAATCACAGTGCCGGCGGAGATGCCGTACGAGAAGAGCTTGTTGGGATCAAGATTCACCTGATACTGACGCACGAAGCCGCCGATGCTCGCCACCTCTGCGACGCCGGGCACGGTTTCAAGCTGATAGCGAAGGAACCAGTCCTGGAGCGCGCGCAGGTCGGCCAGGCTCCTGTTGTGGCTGCGGTCAACGATGGCGTACTCATACACCCAGCCGGCTCCGGTTGCATCCGGGCCGATTGCAGGATGCACATCCGGCGGAAGCTTGCCCGCGATCTGCTGCAGGTATTCGATGACGCGCGACCGTGCCCAGTAGAGATCGGTGCCATCCTGGAAGACGACGAAGACATACGAGTCGCCAAACATGGTCTGCGCGCGCACGCTCTTGACCTGCGGCGCTGCCAGCAGCGCGGAGACAATCGGGTATGTGACCTGATCTTCAATCACATTCGGAGGCTCTCCCTGCCACTCCGTGTGAATGATGACCTGCACGTCGCTGATGTCGGGGAGTGCATCGAGCGGCACGTGCCGAAGGCACCATAGACCGGCAACAAACAAAAGAGCTACGCTTGTGAAAACCAGAAATGGATTGCGCGCGCACCAGGCAATGATTCGTGAAATCATCACATGCCTCCCGCAGCGTTTATGCTCAGATGCTTTGTTTCAATGCTCTTTCCCTCACGCTGGACGCTCACTGTGACCTGCCAGGTGCCTTCTGACTCCAGTTGCAGCGAGCCTTCATAGTTGCCGTTGCCCTTGTCTGCAAGAGCAGCGGGGACGCGCACGGCGGCCATTCCCATGGCAGGCATGGCCGGCATCAGGAAGATCGCGCTGACCTGCGCGCCGGCGAGCGGCTTGCCATCAGGGCCGGTTAACTTTACGCGCACGATGTTTGCGCCTTTGCGCGCCGGCGAGGGCTGCGTGCTCAGGTCAATCTGCACCTGCGAAGGCGGCGCTGCGCTTGATGCTGCGGAGGGTTGCTGCGCCGGGGGCACAAAAGAGCCGAAAGCTGCCTGCAACTGCGCCTCCGAGTCCACCAGAAAGTTGGCCGAGCTGACAACCTGTTCGCCGGCCTTGAGGCCGCTGAGCACAATGACGGAATCGCCAATCTGCAACCCTGTCTCAATCGTGCGAGGTTCCAGATTACCGCCTCCGTGATCGATGAATGCGATGGCGCGTGAACCCGTGCGCAACACTGCGGTGGACGGCACAACCAGTTGCCGCCCCATCGGCGCTGCGATGGCGACATTGACATACATGCCCGGCTTGAGCACCACGCCGGGATTCGAAAAGATGAGGCGCACGCGCACGGTGCGCGTCGTCAAGTCCACCTGCGGCAGAATCTGATCGATGCGGCCGTTGAAGTGGCGGCCGGGATAAGCATCCACCGTGACCTGCGCAGGATCGCCCGGCTTCAGGCGGCCCACGTCGTTTTGAAACACGTTGGCGTAGACCCACACTGTAGACAGATCGGCAATTGTGTAGAGCTTCGTTTCAGGCTGCGCATACGCGTTGGGCAAGGCGTTGCGCTCTGTGATGTAGCCGGAGACGGGCGAATCAACAGAGATGTCGTGCTGCGCCTTGCCGCTTTGATCAAGGTCTGCGATCTGTCCCGCCGTGACGCCAAACTGCCGCAGCCGATCCGCGGCAGCCTGCACCAGCCATCCACCCTCATTGGTGGCCATGTCATGCGCACCCTTCGAAAACCGCTTCTGATTCTGCTTGGCAAGCAGATACTCCTGCTCGCTGCTCACCAGGTCCGGGCTGTAGATGGTGAACAGGCGCTGCCCCTTGCGCACGTACTGGTACGTCGCATTCGCAAAAACGCTCTGAATCCATCCGGCATACCGGGTTTGCACATAAGCAAGCCGCTGCTCATCGATGTCCACGTTGCCGGGAACGTTCATCTGCTGGCTCACGTTCTTCATCTCAGCGGTTGCGGTCATCACGCCGATCTCCTGAAGCCGTCGCGGCGACAACTGCACCGAAGCCAGCGCAGGCTCGCTTCCAGCCGGGGACTCGCTGCTGTGCTTTGTGGGCTGCGCAGTCACCGCTGGACCGCGCGCAACAACAACATCGTCAACGGCGGCCTGGGGAGATGCGCCACTCTGGTGTCGAAGCACATACGCGAGCGATGCCGCCAGCGCAACACAAACAGCGATGGCCGCTGCCAATGCG
>JAJYBT010000266.1 GCA_021778875.1 Acidobacteriota bacterium
AAGCAGACCATGGTTCGGCACGCCTTCCACCCGCACTGTCAGCAGAGCGTCCCCACGCACCACAATCGGCCGCAGCGTCAGCAGATGGGGACAGATCGGCGTTACCACCATCGCATCCACATCGGGCGTAAGAATGGGACCATTCGCGGCCAGCGTGTAAGCTGTCGAGCCGGTCGGCGTGGAAACAATCACGCCATCAGCGCGGAACCGAGCTACACTCTTGCCGTCCAGCTCAACCGCAAAATCGCCCATCCGCGCGATATCGCCCTTGGAAACCACCACCTCGTTCAGCGCCTCGTGGGAGGAGTGCAGCGCTCCGTCGCGCCACACCGCAGCATTGAGCATCACCCGCGCGTCGAGCGAATGGCAATTCGTGCACCAGCCTTCAAGTGTCGTGTAAAGGTCGGCCAGCCGAATCTCAGTAAGAAAGCCGAGGAATCCCAGGTTCACGCCGAGAATGGGCGTTCCTGTCGCCGCAAAAATGCGCGCTACGGAGAGCAGCGTGCCGTCGCCGCCCAGCACGATTACCAATTCCGGTCCGAATGCGGGCATCTCCGTGCGATCCACAACCGGCGCATCGCTGCAAAATGCGCCGCCCTCGCGGTCCAGCAGCGAATCGTAGCCGCGTTGGCGCAACCATGCAATCAGCTCCGGCAGAATCCGGGCCAGTTCTTCCTTTTGCGGCTTGCAGACAATCGCGACGCGAACCATGCGGTCCCAGTGTAACGGATGCCGGCCGGACCCGGCGCAAAGCTGCCCAGCCTCCGTCAGCCCTGCATCGGCGGCGCGCCCACTCGTGCGTACAGCAGAAACTCAACGTTGCCCTCCGCCCCTGTAATCGGCGAAGCGATCGTCTCAACCACCTGCCACCCCAGCGACTCCACACACTCCGCCACGCGCTCGATTGCCTGCCGGTGCGCCTCCGGGTCCCGCACGATTCCCCCCTTGCCCACCTTGCCGCGCCCCGCCTCGAACTGCGGCTTCACCAGAATCACCGCCTCGCGAAGCTCCGGCGCTGCTCGCAGCACCGGCTCCAGCAGCAGCGTCGCTGAGATAAACGACACATCCATCACCAGCAGCGTGAGTTCAGGATTCCCCGCCACGGCCAGCGCCCCCGGCGTCAGCAGCCGCGCATTGGTGCGCTCCTGCAGCCGCACGCGCGCGTCGTTGCGCAGCTTCATCGCAATTTGCCCAAACCCCGTATCCACAGCCGTCACATGCGCCGCGCCATGCTGCAGAAGGCAGTCCGTGAAGCCGCCCGTGGAAGCGCCCACATCCAGGCACGCCCTCCCCGTCACATCGATGCTCCAGTGCTCCAGCGCGCCTTCCAACTTCAATCCGCCACGGCTGACATACCGCATATCCTCGCCCAGCAGCCGCACCGGCGCTTCGGCCGCCACCGCCGTTCCCGGCTTGTCCACCTTCTGCTCGCTCACCAGCACCCGGCCCGCCAGAATCAGCGCGCGCGCCCGCTCGCGGCTGGCGACAAGGCCCCGCTCCACCAGCAGCACATCCACGCGGATTTTTGCCCGTCCTGTTGCTTTTTCCATCGTTCATCCACCCGCTGCGGAAAGAAGAGAAGGGCCATTCCCGCTGTGAGGAATGACCCTTCAAATGCAGTGATTCGGAATGCCTGTTATGGCAGCGTCTGGCAATCGGCCAGCGTGTAATTCGCCCCATACGTTGCAATCATCTGCGCGGGAGGCAGGTAGCAGGGCTGGCCTCCGCCGGGCCTGCGGCTCGTCACAATGTTGTTGCCAAGACTGGCGTTCTGCGTGCTCACCCGCACGTCAACAATATTGCCCTGCACCAGCACCGTCGTACCCACAACATCCTGATCTGTGCGAATAATTGTCAGGTACGGACTGTCCGGCGAGGCCACGTACACCTTGCCGTAAAGCGAGTTCATCGTGGAGACAACTGTACGCGGGTGGCCAACAACATCCAGTGTCTTCTCAACAGAATGGCTGCTCAGGTTCACAATCGTCACCGTGCCATTCGTTGTCCCGTCGCCCTGGTTGGCTGTATATGCACGGCTGCCGTCGTAAAGCGCCGTCACGCTCGCCGGGTTCTTACCCACCGGTATCGTGAACGTGGTGCCAAACGTTGAGCTGTCGTTGCCATAGATGTCCAGGCTCACGTCGATCACGCTGATCGTTCCACCGTCGTAGTTGGCCACAATCAGTTGTTGCGTCAACGCGTTGTATTCGGCATACACCGGGCCGGCCGTGGCGGTCATGCCCGCGGTTCCGTTCGGCGGCGTGATGCCCGTCGCGGTCACCGCCGTGGTCGAAAGCGGAAGCGTCGGATGGCAATACACCGTCTGGCCGTTCTGGTTCGTGAACGGAGTGCAGGCGTCAAGCATATTGTTCTGGCTGTTGATCACTGAGATCGTGTCGCTGCCGCGGTTCAGAACGAACGTCCGCTTGTTGTCAGGACTCTGCACCCCGAAAACAGGGCACTTCCCCACCGGAATGCGCGCCGAGACGGTGTAACTCGAAACCTCGATCGCATCCACTTCGCCGTTCTGTGAAACCGTGGACGGGGAAACATTGCAGGCCACGCCGTAAGGAATAATGCTCGCCGTCGGCGTGTTCACATTGTTCGTGCTGATCGTATAGTTGCGCTGCCCGATAAGGATCGGCCCCAGCGTCATCAGCGGCGTCGGCGCCACGGGTACCGCAAGCTTGAACGTCTGCGGACTGCCCGTCAGCACGTCCACCAGGTTACCTTCCAGGTCCGTTACCCACAGTCCCGCCGAAGGAGCATACATGTTCACCGGCTGAGACGTGCTCGGCAGCGTGCTGTAATTCACCAGCCGCTCCTGCAACTGAGTGGAAACGGGGAAGTTGGTGAGCGTGCCGTCGCTGTTGATGGTGTAGCCCGAACTGCCGCTCTCATCCACTGCAAAAGCCAGGGGCCCCGGCCCAATCGGCGCCGTCGCCATCACCGTATCGCCCGCGTAGTCAATCACCGTGGCAATACCAGGCGTCGTCGGCGAGGGCGACGAAACCACCACCGCCAGAGACGTTGGCTGCGAGGGGGGACCGTTGGGGTTGATGGGAGTGACAGTTGGCCGGTAATTGTTGCCGCAACCGGCGACCAGGGCCGCAGCCGCAAAAGCCGCACCCGCCTGAACCAACCGCACACGCGCCTGGCCTGAAATCATGGGAAAAAGACTCATTCAGTTCTTTCCTGCTTACCTCGTGATTGTAAATCAGGCAGCTGGGCATCGGGCATGCCGCCGGCCGTGGCCGCCGCATGGCGGAAACCAGAATCGAGCCACCACCCGCGCGGGACCAGTCGCCGGCGCGCGCTTCCGCCTGAAGCTCATCGCTTGTTTGCATTGAGCGCTGCCGGTTTCGAGCCTGCGACTGCGCCCCATTCGCCCCGCGGAAATCAATTGCCTTAGTGGCCCACGACCTCGACAATTGCGCTGTCGGGGCCGCTCCATGCCGCCGCCCCCTCGTGCGTCAACTGCCGCTTTGCGTCATCCCAGTGCAGCCGCGTCGCCGCCCCCGCGCCCTTCTCGTACGCATAGGTCGTGCCGTCGTCAGAGAAGAGAGTAAAACTCGCATCCGCGCCGGGATAGACCCGCACCTTCTCGATAGCCTGCTTCTCGTGCGTGCTCTCCACCGCCGCCCCGACCGGGATAATCGAGCCCGCCCGCACAAACAGCGGAATCGTCTCAATCGGCGCAGCCACCGTAATCGTCTGCCCGCCCTTCACCCGCTCATGGGTCCAGTAGTTGTACCAGTCCGCGCCCGCCGGCAGATAAACCGTGCGGCTCGTCGCGCCCTGCTCCGTCACTGGCGCAACCAGAAACGCCGGCCCGAACATGTACTCGTCGCGCAGGTCGGCAACCTTCGGGTCGTTCGGAAAATCCAGCGGCAGCGCACGCAGAAAGGGCGCGCCCGTAACCCACGTCTTGTAGCCCAGCGAGTAGATATACGGCATCAGCTGATAGCGCAGCCGCAGATATTTCTCCAGAATCGGCTGCGCCTGCTTGCCGTACGACCACACCTCGTTGGAGTGGCGGCTCCCATGCGTGCGGAATATCGGCAGAAACGCCGCGTACTGGAACCAGCGCGTATACAGCTCGGGATAATCGTCATACCCGCCCACATTCGCACGCGCATCGGAAGGGTCCAGCAGCGGCGGGTGCGCCGGATAATGTACCGCGGGCAGATACTGCCATCCGCCCGTGTCGTTGGACCAGTACGTGATTCCCGATGCCGCAAAGTCCAGCCCCGTCGGAATCTGCCGCCGCAGCGTGTCCCACGTCGGAGCAATGTCGGACGACCACACGATCGCCCCGTTGCGCTGCACGCCCAGGTAGGCATCGCGCGACAGAATCAGCGCCCGCCGCCCTGGCTCGTCCTTGCGGAACCCATCGTACAAAGCGCCCGTGTGAAACAGCGGGTAAATGTTGAAGTACTCCGTGCCCGGGCCAATGTGGAAATACGCCCCGTTCGGCGGCAGGTCAGGCTCGGTCTCATCGGCCCAGAGCGAATCGAATCCCTTGCTCAAAATGTTTTCGCGAATCGTCTTCCAGTACCACGCCGCCGCCTCGGGATTCGTCGTGTCAATATCCGAGCCCGCGCGGTCGTAGGGCAGCCCGTTGATGGGCGTGCCGTCGGCCAGGCTGATGAACCAGCCTTTCTTCAGCAGTTCGTCATAGAAGCGGTCTTCCGGCACAAATCGCGGCCACACGCTGATCATCGTCTCAAAGCCCATCTCGTGGAGCTGCCTGTTCATCGCCGCCGGGTTCGGCCACGCCTTCGCGTCAAAATCCATCTGCCCCATCTTCGTGTAATAGAACCAGTCCACCACCAGCACATCCGCCGGCAGATGCCTGTCGCGATAGCCCTTCGCCACGCCGAGCAGTTCAGCCTGGCTCGCATAGCGCTGCTTGCACTGGATATACCCGTACGCCGCCTTCGGCAGCATCGGCGTCGGTCCGGTCAGCAGCTTGTACCCCCCATAGATTTCATCCGCCGTAGCGCCCGCAATCACGAAGAACGAAACGCGGTCGCCCACCTCGCTCATCCAGCGCGTCTGCTCGTTAAAGCCCGGCTCGATCGTCGTCTTCGATGGGTTGTCCCACACCAGGCCATAACCCTTGTTCGTCACCAGAAACGGCACGCACGTGCTCGGCCCGGCGGGCGCGTTGTAGTCGTTCCAGCAGCGAACAGGATGCCCGCGATGATCGAGAAAACCCTCCTGGTTTTGCCCCAGCCCGTAGTAATGCTCATCGTCCGGCGACGCAAACCACGCGCCCACGGTATAGAACTCATGGTCCGTCGGACGCCGGTCGCGCACGAGGTCCGCCGTGCCGTCCTTGTGATTCGGAGA
>JAJYBT010000267.1:0-5007 GCA_021778875.1 Acidobacteriota bacterium
AGGATTGCAATGGCGCACAGGCGGGCACTGGATTGCGGCATGCGCAACCGGCCGTGACGCGCGACGCAGGCCGCACAGACTGCAGGCGGCGGAGCGGAGCGGGCAGGGGCGATTGCCTGCGGCCCATGGAGCCGGAATGCGGCCGCATGGGCGTGAAGGGTACTTGCCTGTCGCTCCATTAAGGATGCCACGGCGGCGCGGTTTGATGCAGAACCGGCGGGAGAGTGGAGCGCAATGGGTATACTCGTCGTAGATTGCGCACGAGGGAGAAGAATCCGCCATGCCGACGAAGACGAAAGCCGGAACCAGGACGAAGACGAAGGGCAGCGCAGCCGGGAGCAGAGCCGCCGGGACGAAGAGGACGCAGAAGCGCGCCAAGGCGGAGCAGGCGACGATCCTGAGCTCGCAGGTGGTCTTCGAGTGTCCGCTGTTCCGGGTGAACCACGACCGGCTGATCGAGCCGGGCGGCCGGGAGAATGAGCGCGAGGTGATTCGCCACAACGGCAGCGTGGTGATTCTGGCGATCGACAGCTCGAAGAGCAAACGCGATCCGTGGATCGTGATGGAGCGGCAGTATCGGCACGCGGCGAACCAGTATCTGTGGGAGCTGCCGGCGGGCAAGCTGGACGCGGGCGAGACACCGGTGGAAGGCGCGCAGCGAGAGCTGGCGGAAGAGACGGGCTACAGGGCAAAGAGATGGCGTCCCCTGGTGGAGTATTACGCGAGCCCGGGGTTTCTTGGCGAGTCGATGAAGGTGTTTCTGGCGGAGGGTCTTGAGCCCGGCGAAGCCCGTCCGGAAGAGGACGAAGAGATTGAATTACGGCTGGTTAAATTATCGGAACTGTTAAAGATGATCGATAAAGGCGCGATTCTGGACGGGAAAACCATGACCAGCGTTCTGCTGTACGCACGGATGCAGAGCCGCCGGGGAAGATAGCCGCAGGCATTCAATCCTGAAGAGTGCGCAGCAGGGGCCGCGGGACGAGGCTGAAACAGGCCCTGCGGGGTTTGGCGGGACGAAAAAATCCGAGCCAACCTTTCGACAATACACCGCGTCCTAGCCAATAGGGTACGGTGTTCCCCCCATAACTATCACTGTTGCCCTGGAAGCACAAAAGGAAGGCAGGAACCTGTGGCTCAGTACAAGGGAAAGGTCAAGTGGTTTAACAACGCCAAGGGCTACGGATTCATCGGACGTGAAGACGGGCCAGATGTATTCGTTCACTACTCCGCAATCCAGCTGGACGGGTACAAAACGCTCAAAGAAGGCGATGAGGTTGAGTTCGACATTGTCGAAGGGCAGAAAGGCCCCCAGGCGGACGCCGTGGTTCGTCTACGGGATGCTGCTCACAACGCGGCTTAGGTGCCAATAGCTTTTGCTTGATCCCGCGAGACTGCCGTGGGGCAGCGCGGGTAAGTTGCGCCTGTGTTCCGACCGCTTATCACACGCCTGGCGCCCCGCGATGGCCGTCTGCCGTCGCAGCGATGAATCCCATAGCAACCAATAAAGACGCAGCATCGAGATGGGCCGGATTGAATTGAATCCGGCGCGTCCGCTCGCCCGCGACCCCGCGCTTGCCCGATACTCAAGAGCGGAGGTCCGCAGCGTGGACAACAAGACGATGGCGCGGCTGCTGTCAGAGACGGCCGATCTGCTGGAGATCGACAACGCCGACAGCTTCCGCATCCGCAGTTACCGGCGCGCAGCCGATGCCGCCGAACAGACCACGGTCGACCTGGTGGAGGCGGCCGGCGATGCGGCGCGGCTGATGGAGATCGACGGCATCGGCAAGGGGATGGCCGCGCGGCTGCAGTCGATGGCGCGGACAGGCTCGCTGGAGCAGCGCGACGAGCTGCTGAAGAAATATGGCGGTGGAGTGCTGGAGCTGCTGAAGCTGCCGGGGATGGGCCCGAAGACGGTGGCGCTGCTGTGGGCCGCGGCCAAGATCGGGAGCATCGATCAGCTCTGGGAGGCGATCGGCGGAGGGCGGCTGAACGGGCTGCCGCGGATGGGCGCAAAACAGGTGGAAAGACTGCGCAAGGGGATCGAGGACTACCGGCGCAGCGCGGGCCGGTTCCGCATCGACAGGGCCGCTGAGGAGGCCGAGCGCATTGCGGCCTATCTGCTGAAGCTGGATGGTATTGATCGAGTGACGCCGGCGGGATCGCTGCGGCGGGGACGCGCGACGGTGGGAGATCTGGATCTGCTGGCCACGGGGCCGGCATGCGAGCCGGGCAGGACGGAGGCGGCGGTGGCGCATGTGGCCGCGTATCCGGGCATCCACGACATGATCGTCAAGGGCGAGAACAAGGTGAGCTTTCACAACGGGGAGGGGATGCAGGTGGATGTGCGCCTGCTGCCGACGGCCTCGTACGGGGCGGCGCTGCAGTACTTTACCGGGTCGAAGGGACACAACGTGGCGCTGCGGCAGCGGGCGCTGAAGATGGGCTACACGCTGAACGAGTGGGCGCTGGCGCGGCTGGACGACGGATCGGCCGTGGCCGGAGCGAGCGAAGAGGAGATCTATGCCGCACTGGGCCTGACGGCGATGGCGCCGGAGCTGCGCGAGAACCTGGGCGAGATTGAATGCGCGGCGCGGGGAGAGCTGCCGCAGGTGATTGCGCTCGAGGATATCCGCGGCGACGTGCACATGCACACGACGGCGAGCGACGGCCGGAGCTCGATCCGGGAGATGGCGGAAGCCGCCGCGGCCTGCGGCTACGAGTACATCGCCATCACCGACCACTCGAAAAACCTGGCCATGACGGGGGGATTGGACGAGAAGCGGGCGTTGGAGCAGATCGAGGAGGTGCGGGCGGCGGAGCGCGCGCTGGAGGGCCGGATTCGCGTGTTCACCGGAATCGAGGTCGACATTCTGGCCGACGGGACGCTCGACCTTGCAGATGAGGTTCTGGCGCAGCTGGACGTGGTGATTGCCAGCGTGCACACGCGGCTGGAGCAGAGCCGGGAAGAGATGACGGTCCGGGTGCTGCGCGCGCTGGAGAATCCCTATGTGCGCATCCTGGGCCACCCGACGGGACGGCTGTTGCTGCGGCGCGAGCCCGTGGCGCTGGACATGAGCGCGGTGCTGCGGCGCGCGGCGGAGCTGGGCGTGGCGGTGGAGCATAACGCCGCGCCGGAACGGCTGGACCTGAACGATCGCGATCTGCGCCTGGCGAAGGAGATGGGCGGCCGGATGGTGATCTCATCCGACTCGCACGACGCGCGCAACCTTGGGCGCATGCAGTTCGGGGTGACGCAACTGCGCCGCGCCTGGCTTGGCGCGGAAGATGTTCTGAACACGCGCGACGCCGAAGGTTTTCTCGCCGGCCTGCGGGCGCGGGCTTAAGGCCCTGTTCGACACTGCAAGGGCTTCTACCGGGCTATTCCGCTACCGGGTCGTTCACCTGCGCGCGGTCTGTGCGGCCGGTGGCCGCGGTCCCTGGCCGGGGCGCTGCCGGCCTTTGAAAAAGAACCATTCGTAACCGGTTATTTTTTGAGAATTTCAGGTGCGCACTCCCTGACGGGGACGAACCTGGGCTGAAATGCAGGCGCAATCCATTGAAAAAAGGAAGATTGCCGGGATGGGCAGGGGGAGTGGGGAGCAGCGAATCGGCACGGAGAGCGCGCCCGGCGCGAATCTCCGCGCACGGCGCGACCGCGCCGGCGGACATGGCCTGCGACGCGCAGTTCGCGCTAAGATTAGGTGGCACTGGAACGGGAGGCGGCATGAGCCTGCTTCAACAGGAAGAACTGGACGACGCCGCGCGCGGTGAGGAGTTGACCAGGGGAACGAGCCATGTGGTCATCTCGGCCATCATCGCCGTCCTGGCGGTGAGCGTGGCGATCGCGGTCTACGTAATCTCGAACCAGAAGCAGCCGTTTGCGCGCGGACAGGTGACGGCGATATGGGCGCATCCGCAGCACACGGAGACCTCAGGGCTGGACGCCAGCGGCGCGGTGATGCCGAAAGAGAGCGTGGACCAGGTGATGGTGTTCACGACGGTGAGCCTGCACAACCTGACGAACCACGCGATCATTCTCGGCAACGTGACGACGAATGTGACGCTGGCCGACGGGAGCGTGCACCTGAGCTATGCGGCCAACAAGGGCGATTACGAGCGGATCTTCGTGGCCTATCCCGATCTGCCGGTGCCGCATCTTGCGCCGCTGTCGCCGCTGGACACCACGATCGAGGCCGGACAGACGCTGGAGGGAACGTTTGTGTCGGCCTTCAAGTTGACGCGGCAGGAGTGGGACGGCCGGAAGAAGCTGGACTACTCGTTCAACTTCCGGTACCAGGCCCCGCTGACGGTGACGCCACAGGTGGCGGTCACTGAGCGGTAGCCGGAACCGGAGCGGTCTTGGGCGTGGAGAGATAGCCGGAGATCTGGTTCTTGGAGTTGATGGTGTTGACCACCACCTCGAAGAGCCCCGGATCCTTGCCGCTGTAGAACTGGAGCGGCTCGTTCACATTGCGATCCTTTTTCTCGTAGCGTTTGTCATCGGCAAAGATGTCGAGGGTGAAGCGGCTGCGTTTTGAGTCGGCCCTGCGCAGCTCCATGCTGATCGTGCCCACGGGCTTTCTTTGCCCCCTGACGAGCGTGAATTCGTAGTAGTTGCGGTCGCCGCGGTGCTCGAGGGTCACCAGCTCGTCGTGATTGCGGGCGATGACGCTGTTGGTGTTGGTGAGATCGCCGCGGACGTGCTGCAACTGGCTGAGGGCGGTGGCCACGTCGGTCTGGGTTTTGCCGAGGTCGGTGCGGACGCCGCCGACGTCGGACTTGACGTTGGAGACCTCGCTGGAGACCGAGCTGACCTGCTGCGCGGTCTGCTTCTGCTCGGTTTCGAGCCGCTGGCTGTCGGCCTGCTCGCGCTGGATGATGGCCTGGGCGCGCTGGTCGAGCTGCTTCTGGGTGAGCCCGTTCTGGCGGCTCAACTCCTCGGTGGCAACCTGGAGCCGGGCGCTGGTTTCGCGCAGATCAGCGGCCAGCCTGGCATTCTGC
>JAJYBT010000267.1:5017-5352 GCA_021778875.1 Acidobacteriota bacterium
ACATAGGTCCATACCAGAGAGCCCAGTGCGGCCAGCAGGGCTACGGCAATGGCGGCCAGGAAGGCGCCGGAATACGTTCGGGGGGCATCATCGAGTTCACTCATTTTAAGCCTTTCATGCTCCGGCGGATATTTTAAGGAGCCAACCTCGCCGGGCCTGTAAATGGCGTACAAGCTGTTAGACGCCATCTTACAGGTAAATTGTCGCATCCCTGCTGCACTTTCGTGTAAGTCAGGAGGTGGCGGCGGACGGCTGAGCCTCTCAAGCAAAGGAGTTAGGGCCAGACGGCGGTGTGCGGCGGGTTGCGGAGAGAGGCGGCGAAGGCGGGGGCTGGG
>JAJYBT010000268.1:0-2609 GCA_021778875.1 Acidobacteriota bacterium
GTCTATATGAGGCGCACGGCTACAGCTGCGAGGGCAGGGAAGAAAAGTTTTATCCTCTGGGCAATGCTGCGCTGATCTATGGCAAGGTGCTGAAGTCAGATGCGGAACGCTGACTGGGACGGGCGCATCACAGACCGCAACCGCCGATGAGCGTGCAATGTACCCATACCATGTCCATCAGCAATCCAAATCTGCCCAAGTCCATCCTGGTGTTGCGTTCCTATTCAAAGCAGATATTCGTACATGATCTGCTGGCCGGCATCACGGTCGGCCTGGTTGCGCTTCCGCTTGCCATGGCCTTTGGCATCGCTTCCGGGGTAACGCCGCAGGCGGGCCTTTACACAGCGGTGGTTGCGGGATTTCTCATTTCCGCACTGGGCGGATCGCGCACCCAGATTGGCGGCCCGACTGGCGCGTTTGTCGTCATCGTGGCCGGCATCGTCGCGCGCTTCGGCCTCAGTGGCCTTGCGCTTGTCACGCTGATGGCCGGGATGATTCTGCTGGCCATGGGCCTCACCGGCCTTGGCGCAGCTGTGCGCTTCATTCCGCGCACGGTGGTGATCGGTTTCACCAACGGCATAGCCGTGCTGATTGCCTCCACTCAAATCAAGGACTTCTTCGGCCTGCGCACTGGGCCGGTCTCCAGCGAGTTTTTTCTCAGAATGAAGATTCTGGCCGCGCACATGGCCACGCTTAACTGGGCGGCCACGGGTCTGGGTCTGGGTCTGGGACTCTCGCCGTCATGATTCTGCTGCCGCGGCTCACCAGACGAGTGCCTGCGTCCATTGTCGCGGTGCTGGTTTTCACCGGCGTGAGTGTCTTGTTTCATCTGCCGGTGGAAACCATCGGCACGCGGTTCGGCGGCATTCCGCAAGGGCTTCCGCACTTTGCCATTCCCCCTTTCCATTCCGAGGATATTCTGCCGCTCATTTCCTCTGCGTTTACGGTTGCCATGCTGGCTGCGCTTGAAAGCATGCTCTCGGCCGTGGTTGCCGACGGCATGACGGGCGACCGGCATAACTCAAACGTCGAGCTGGTTGCCCAGGGACTGGCCAACATTGCGTCGCCGCTTTTCGGTGGCATCCCCGCCACGGGCGCGATTGCCCGCACCGCCACAAACATTCGCTCGGGCGGCCGCTCCCCGGTCTCGGGCATAGTGCATGCCGCAACGTTGCTCTTGATCCTGCTTGTGGCCGCGCCACTCGCCAGCTATATTCCGCTCACCGCACTGGCTGCCGTGCTGTTCGTGGTGGCCTACAACATGGGCGAATGGCACGAAATCGGCGCCATCCTGCAGCTCGATGCAACCGCCATCTCAGTCTGGCTTGTTACGTTTGGTCTCACGGTGTTTGCCGACCTGACCGTTGCCGTGGGTGTTGGATTGGCCCTTGCAGCGCTGTTGTATATCTACCGTGTGGCCGAGACCACAACAGTATCGCCGGTGGATGACGATTACATTCGCGACGGCCTGCCGCATGTTCTTCAGGGCCGCATCCTGCCGCCTTACGTCACGCTGCTGCGCATTCATGGGCCTTTCCTGTGGGGAACGACAGAGAAACTGGTCGAGGCAACGCTGGACCTCGATGCCTTTGCTCCTGTTGTCATTCTGCGACTGCGCAACATGAGCGCCATTGACGCCACCGGCATTCACGCAATCGAGAAATTTGCCGGGCGCCTGCGCGCCTCGGGCCGCACGCTGATTTTGTGCGGCGCAATGCAGCAGCCGTCAAGGCTTCTGCAAGGCGCACGCTTCCTTGACCATGTGGGCCGCGAGAACTTTATGCCCAACATCCAGGCAGCGCTCGACCGGGCAAGGGAAGTGTATGAAGCGCATCCGGTCGCGTTGGCCGGTTAAAGCCGGCCGGCGGGCTATTGACTGGACTGTTGCGCTGAAAGCCGTGGCCGCATTTCCGCCTTCAGCTCCCTGCTGGTCTGCTCCACTTCGCGGAAGACGCGGAGCAGGTTGCCCCCGAGAATCTTGCGGCAGTCTTCGGCGGAGTAGCCGCGGGCCAGCAGCGCCGCCGTAATTTTCGGAAAGTCTGCGGGAGAGTCCATGCCTTCGGGCAACTGGCCATTCACGCCGTCAAAGTCTGAACCGAGGCCCACGTGATCGATCCCGGCGACCTTGGCGATGTGGTCGATCTGATCAATCAGGTCCTTGAGCGGCGGACGTGGAATACGGTCGGCAAACTGCCGCTGGAGCTTCTCAATCTCAGGTTGCGGGGCCTCTTTGCCCTCCGCCTTGTACTTCTCCTTCAGAGCGTCAACGGCTTTCTTCGCTTCAGGCTCCAACGCCTTTAGAGCGTCTCGATATGTCTGCGAGATGAACGCGGAATAGAAATTCACCTGTACCACGCCACCTTTGGAATTGGGACCTCCGGAGTTGGCAATCGCGCGCAGCATGTCATCGGTCATGTTGCGCGGCGAGTCGCAAAGGGCGCGGGCGCCCGAGTGGGAAGCGATCACAGGTGCGCGGCTGATGATGAGTGCGCGATAGAAAGTTTTATCCGAGACGTGCGACACATCCACCATCATGCCAAGGCGATTCATCTCATACACCACGTCCTTACCAAACTCGCTCAATCCTTCCTTCGTATGTTCAACGGACG
>JAJYBT010000268.1:2619-5341 GCA_021778875.1 Acidobacteriota bacterium
GCTGTCAGGCCAGCCGTTAGAGTTGGCCCAGGTGAGGGTCATATACCGCACGCCCAGCGCGTAGTACTGGCGCAGCAGCGCGAGCGAGTCTTCAATGGAGTGGCCGCCCTCGATGCCCATCAGCGCCGCAATCTTGTGTTCGCGGTGCGCGCGTTCGATGTCTTCCGGCGATACGGCCAGCATCATCTGGTCGCTGTGCCTTGCCACCTGCCGCTTGACCGCATCGATCAGCACCAGTGTGCGCCGCGCGTATTGGCCCTTGTAGATTGAGGGCTCAACCCAGATGGAAAAGAACTCCGCGCCAAGATTGCCCTTGCGCGCGGATTCGAGATTGAAGTTGCCGCCACCCAGCGCATCGCCCAGGTCGAAGTTTTCATCCGCAAAGCGCTGCGGTGTATCGGCGTGGGTGTCAATCACAATGGCGGAACGATGTACAGCTTCTGGAGTGGGCTTGGCAGTCATTTTCGAGGAAGTCTTGGCTGGAGTCTGGGCATGCGCGATGGCCGGTATGGCGAGAAGCACGGAAGCAATGAATGCTATGGTACGCATGGGCTTGGGATGAGTGTATACCGGGCGGCACGGCCAGACGCAACGAAGCGGCCCACCCTCCCACAAGGAGTGAACCGCCTCGGCGCATTCCGGACTCCTCACCTTGCTGCCGGAAATTCTTCAAATCGTCTATCGATTCGCCGCTATAGCGTGCGCTTGAACAGAGGCGTGGCAATCAGAAGCGTGCTGATGCCAAAGATAAAGAGGAACGCAAGGTCGCCATGAATGGCCGGGAAGCCGCCGTCTTTAAGCAGCACGGCCTTGAAGCCGTGAATCGCGTAGGTGAACGGGTCTACGACTGCAATGGCGCGCAGCCATCTGGGAAAGGCAGCGATGGGGTAGATGGCGCCCGAGGGAAAGAACAGGAGCGTATTCAGCACGCCGAACATGGCGCGCGGCACAAGCGGGTCGTCCACGCGCACCATCATCAGGAACATCATGCCGTTGAAGGCGATCGAGGTGCCAAGGATGAGAAGGAAGAGCTGCAGAATTGCCGCCGGATTAAAGATGGTTCCCAGTCCAGCCATCAGCGAGCCAATCACGGTGAGCGAGATGCCTGACAACACGGCCTTGATTGCGCCTGCGATGTTGAGTCCCATCACCAGTTCGAGTTTGCTGATGGGCGTGACCAGATAGCCCTCATGCACACCGCGCGCCTTGTCGTCGATGTACAACATGCCGCCGCCGATCATCACCGAGATATACATGGCCAGGGCGATGGAGCCGGAGAGCAGATACTTCATGTACTCAACGAAGGGATACAGCTCGACAATATCCAGCGCGATCTTCTTCATCACGCGGTCCTGGATCACAGGCTGATTCATCGCATCCACGAGCGCCTGCATCTCACCTTCGATGCTGCCGCTCATGAACTGGTCAGAGTTATCGACAATCAGGCCGATGCGTGGCGCATCCTGCGCATAGACACGCCGCGAGTACTGCGCGGGAATCACAACGGCTGCATCCACCTTGCCTGTGCGCACGTCTTCGCGGGCCTCAGCCTCATTGCTGCAGTCAACCGTGGTAAACGTGGCGATATTGGCGGCCACTGAGTCGAACGCTTCGCGCACTTTGACCGCCTGCGGACCGTGGTCATAGTCAACCACTGCAACGCGCGCGCCGCGAATCTTGCCGCCGAACGCATTGCCCAGAATCACCAGTTGCACCAGCGGCAGCATCATGGACATGATCATCAGCACCGGCGAGCGAAAGAACTTGCGCATCTCGCGCTCGACGATCGCAAGGAATCTGTTCATGGCTGGGCCCCCGGCCTGGGCGGCATGACGAAGTTGACGGCCTTTACCTGTTCATCGCGAAGCTGACGGCCCGTGTAATGCACAAAGACATCGTCGAGCGAGGTGTTTTGCACGCTGAGTGAAGCGAGCTGCTCGCCCATCGACGCGGCCATCTCAACCAATTGCGTCGTGGTCCTGGAGCCGTTGGAAGTGAGCACACGGTAGACGCCTGCCGACTGCGCCTGCACCTCGGTCACATCGGGAAGGCGTTCGAGGCGCGTCTTCCAGTCTTCGCGCTCCGCGGCAAACTGAACCTCGACCACATTGGATCCCGGCACGCTTTGCTTGAGTTCAACGGGGGTGCCGAGCGCGACCAGCGTGCCGTGGTCAACAATGGCGATGCGGTCGCAGAGGCGGTCTGCCTCCTCCATGTAGTGGGTTGTTACCAGCATGGTGAGATTGCGCGTCTTCTTCAGGTGGTTCAGCATCTCCCACACCGCGATGCGCGAGACCGGGTCGAGACCCGTGGTGGGTTCATCGAGGAAAAAAATGCTTGGATCGTGCACGAGACCACGCGCGATTTCAAGCCGGCGGCGCATGCCTCCTGAGAGTGTCTTGGTCTGCGCTCCGCGCCATTTGGTCAGGTCCACGGCTTCAAGCACTTCGGCAATGTTCTTCTCGCGTTGCGCCCGCGGCACACTGTAGAGCTTTGCGTAGATGCTCAGGTTTTCTTCGACCGTGAGATCCTGGTCGCTGGTCAGAGCCTGCGGAATCACGCCAATCATGCGGCGCACGGCGTCCGGCTCCTTCGTCACGTCGTGACCGGCGACGAGGGCCTTGCCCGCCGTGACCGGAATCAGTGTGGTCATCATGCGGATCAGCGTGCTCTTGCCTGCGCCGTTCGGGCCGAGCAGGCCAAAGATCTCACCTTCGGCAAC
>JAJYBT010000269.1 GCA_021778875.1 Acidobacteriota bacterium
CATCCCGCTCCACGAGCACCAGGACCGCGTCGCCAAACTCCTCGAAGGCGTACAGGGCGTACTCCTGCCAGGCAGCCGCTATGATGTTGACCCGCAAAGGTTTAGCGAAGATCGCATCTCCGAGTGCGGCCCCGCCGACCCCGCCCGCAACGCCGTCGATGAGCTCCTCCTCCAGGATGCCTTCAACCTCCACAAGCCCATCCTCGCCATCTGCCACGGCGCCCAGACCCTCAACGTCTGGTGTGGCGGCTCCCTCATCCAGCATTTGCAGACCGCCGTCAATCACAGCCCCGGCCGCGAAATCGCCGAAGCCCACCCCGTCCGCATCACCCCCGGTTCCAGACTCGCCAGCCTCTTACCCCCCGGTGAACCCGCCGAGCCCAAGGTCAACTCGAGCCACCACCAGGCCATCCGCCGCGTGGGCGACAACCTCAGTGCCACCGCCATCTCCACCGCCGACGGTGTCATCGAAGCCGTCGAACTGGGTACCCACGGTCACTTCGTCCTGGGCGTCCAGTGGCACCCCGAGCGGACCTACACGGTCAGCGGCTTCTCCCGCGCCATCCTTGCCGCCTTCGTCCACGCCGCCGAGGCCTGGCGCCCCCGCCGGGTTGAAGAGTCGGTTGCGGCGGAGTGAGCGGGATGGCTGACGTGCCTGAATCCGCCGGGTCGCGGCTCAACATTCTGCTCGTCAAGGCTGGCCTGCCGCCCTTGCCCCCCGCACAGACGGAAGCCTTCGAGTCCTATCTTGCCCTGCTGATCCGCTGGAATGCGCGCGTGAATCTGACCGCGATCCGCGACGAGGACGGCATCTTGTTCCGCCACTTCGTCGAATCGATCGCTTGCGCCCGAGCCCTGCCCCCCGGCATAGCCACACTGCTGGATTTCGGCTCCGGTGCGGGATTTCCAGGGATTCCCATCGCGCTCTGCCGCGCAGAAATTGCCGTGACGCTGGCCGAGTCGCAGGGCAAGAAGGCGGCATTTCTGCATGAGGCCATTCGGGTGCTCGGGCTACAGGCCAGGGTACATGCAGGACGCGCTGAAGACCTGGCCGCGCAATTCGACTGTGTGACCCTCCGCGCTGTGGACCGCATGGCCGAGGCGGTACACGCGGCAGCCGCATTGATTGCACCGGGTGGCTGGCTGGCGCCGATGACCACGAACGCTGATCTTGCAGCATTGCAGGCGGCCTCAGGCTCAGGTTTCAGTTGGCAGAGCCCCGTCTCGTTGCCGGGTAGCGAGGATCGTGTACTGGCACTGGCTAAACGCCGGGGCTAGCCGGGCCGAGCGGACTGGGCCCGGGTCTCAATGTGTTCCACGTGGAACATCCCGGACCCGGCGGGCGCTTTAAGCACAATTGTTCCACGTGGAACACATCACATCTTCTCCGCCAATATCGCAATCCGCGCAGCACCACCCATACGGCCGGTTCTGCATCTGCGCTGGAAAAGCAGCTGAAGTTTTCCACCGCTGGGGATTTTTCGCCGGACTCGTGGGGACTTCGTGCACCCGAACGGAACCTCTTGTCGCTCAACTGCTTGCGCCCGGAGAGAATTGCCCGTGCCGGAAGCTTTCCACAGCGCGGCCAAGTTCTCCACAGGTCAAATTCCTGCGCGTACCCCCCGCTTCCCTTTAGTCTGGATTGCCATGGGCAAGATTCTCGGCGTTGTCAATCAAAAGGGCGGAGTCGGCAAAACCACCACCGCAATCAATCTATCGGCCTGTCTGGCGCTGGAGGGCCTGAAGATCCTCCTGGTGGACTGCGATCCGCAGGCAAACGCCTCCTCCGGCCTCGGGCTGCAGCGCGATGACAACCGCCACTCCATCTATGACGTGCTGGTCGGCGATGCCCCGGCCGAACAGGTGATTTTGCCTACGTCCATCGACACACTTTGGGTGCTGCCGGGCTCCAAGAACCTGACAGGCGCCAATGTGGAGCTGGCCGCCGCGGAGGATCGCGCTGTACGTCTTCGTCATGCGCTGGAGCCGATCAAAGACAAGTACGACCTGATCATTCTTGACTGTCCCCCGGCGCTGGACCTGCTCACGCTCAACGTTCTGGTCGCCGCCAGCTCGCTGATTGTGCCCATGCAGGCCGAATATTTCGCCCTGGAGGGGGTTTCTGAGTTGATTTCAACCCTTGAGCGAGTGCGCGCCTCGCTCAATCCGGAGATTCAAATCGAGGGCGTCCTGCTGACCATGTACGACGACCGCACCAACCTGGCACAGCAGGTGACCGAAACCTTGCGGGAATACTTCCGCGAGCGGCTCTTCCGCACCGTCATCCCGCGCAATATCCGCCTGGCCGAGGCGCCTAGTCACGGCAAGCCGGTAGCCCTCTACGATGTCCGCTCACGCGGCACCGAGGCTTACTTTGAGCTGGCCGGGGAGTTTCTGGCGCGCAACCGCATTGAAAGCCCGCGCAGCGCAGAGCGCAAAACCGAGGCTGCTTCCCGGCCCAAGGCCGAGGTGCGCTTCTGGCCCTACTCCTGAACACTGCTGCAGGCCAGCCTGCATTGAAACCAGCCCCGGACGGATTGCCGGGCATGAGGATGTTTTGAGATGACCATCGCCGCAACTGATGCCAAACGCCGCGCCCTGGGCAAGGGTCTGGACTCGCTGCTTCCCCGGGTGCATGCTGCTGCCGCGCCCGTTCCTGCTCCCATGGAGGGGGAGGGAGGTAAGCCGCGCGAAATTCCCCTGGAGCTGGTGGACCGCAACCCCTACCAGACGCGGATACATATGGACAAGGAGCAGTTGGCAGAGCTGGCCGCCTCCATTACCGCGAACGGCGTGGTGCAGCCGATCCTGGTGCGTCCGCTGGGGCAGGGGCGCTTCCAACTGATTGCGGGCGAGCGGCGCTGGCGGGCCTCGGAAATGGCGGGGAAGAAGACCATCCCGGCAATTGTGCGCCAGGTCTCCGACGAGCAGGCGATGGAAATCACCATCGTTGAGAATTTGCAGCGGGCCGACCTGAATCCGATTGAGCAGGCGCGAGCGTTCGAGCGGCTCTCGCGCGAGTTCAACATGACGCAGGAGCAGATGGCGCAGCGCACGGGCAAGGATCGTGTGTCTGTATCTAATTTTATTCGTTTGTTGAAGTTACCTGATAGCGTACAGCAGCGCGTTGAGAAAGGCGAGTTGAGCTTTGGCCATGCCAAAGCGCTGCTGGGGCTGAATTTCCACCCAGACCTCGAAAAGACGGCTGCGCGGGTAGCTGCACTTTCGCTTTCTGTTCGCCATACAGAGAGCCTTGTGCAGAACATGCTGTACCCGGAGAAGAACAAGAAGGAGCCGAAGCCAGACGCGCCGGTGGACCCGAATGTGAAGGAAGTGGAGGAGCGGCTGCAGCGCGCTCTCGGCCTGAAGGTACACATCGAGGACAAGAAGGGCAAAGGCAAGGTGATTATCGAGTACGCGCGGCTGGAGGACTTCGACACGCTGCTCGAGCAGCTTGCGGGGAAATAGGCAGGGACTGAAGGATGGAGAAAGGCCCGGCAGCGATGCCGGGCCTTTGTGCGATGGCGGCAAGTGGGAAGGTCAGCCGATTGGCGCGTATCCCATGCCGCTGAGGACGCCGCGCATGTAGGCGAAGCTGCTGGTGACGCCGGGCATGGGGTCGTCGCCGTGGACTTCGTATTCGAGGTCAACCCAGCCGGGATAGTTGATTGCGATGAGCGCCTGGAAGATGGCGCGGATGGGCATTTTGCCGTCGCCGACAGCGACCTGGCTCTCCTTGCTGGTGAAGCTTGTGAGGTCTTTCATGTGCACGTTGAAGAGGCGCGGGCCGGCGGCGTGGATAGCCTCGACAACGTCTGTGCCGGCGCGGACGCAGTGGCCCACGTCAATGCAGCAGCCCATGCGCGGGTCCATGTCCTTGACGGCCTTGAGCACGTCTAGGGGCGAGGGAAAGATCTTGTCCTCGGGGCCATGGTTGTGGATGGCGATGCGGATGTCGTATTCCTTCACGAATTTTTCAATGCGCGGCAGCGTCGCGGGCGCGGGGTCTCCGGCGACGATGACGCGGATGCCCGCGCGCTTGCAGTAGTCGAACTTGGCGCGGATGTCGGCGTCGTCGTCTTTGGGGAAGTAGATGGCTCCGGCGGCGTGGAGCTGGATGCCGGCGGCGGCGTAGTCGGCCAGGGCGGCGGCCTCGGCTGTGGGGTCCATGGGCAGGTGGTCTTTGACGTCCTTGGCGTTGAGGCCTGTGACGCGGAGTTGCCGCATGAAGGCGATGAGCTGCGCGCGGGTGAAGTTGCGGAAGGTGTAGCTGGCTAGGCCCAGGCGGATGGGCGACGGCGCGCCGCCGGCCTGGGTGAGTTGAGCGAAGGCAGGCACGGCGCATGCTGCGCCGAGCAGAGCGCCGGAGCGGACGAAACTGCGGCGAGTGAGTGGGTTGGTCATACTTGATGAGCCTCGCATTCGGCTGGGTTCGCGAAAAGCGTGCCTGAGGGGTTTCCACGTGTGCGTGCCCTGCAGTCGGGTATTCTTTCGTGTCAGGGCACGACTTCAGTCGTGCCGTGAATGGCGTCAAATCATCATGGCCTTCAGGCCCTGCGGTTCTGTGTCTCTTCGTTCGGGCCACTTCTTGTGGGTTTCTCTATAGCTTCTTCAGCCGTGCCAAAATCTTGTGTTCGGTCGGGGGCTTGAGCCCCTGAGCGCTTTTGCTTCTTGAGATGCGCTGATCCGTAGCTGTAGTTCTCGGGCGAATCAGCCAGGCCTGCCTTCACCGGATTTTGATGAATGTAAACCTGATGCTGGCGAAAACTTCGATCGTCCGTGATCCGCACATCCGAAAATCCCCTCTGCCATACTTCCCCTTGAAATCTCAGTTCCCGCTTTGCTCGGAAGGAGAAACCGCCTTTGATCAACTGCATCGCCATCTCAAGACTGGAGTCACCGGGCACAGTCAAAAGAATGTGAACATGATTCGGCATGACGACGAAGTCGTGGATGGTGAACTTTCTGGTCTGCACATAGGTGCGCAGAACCTCAATGAAGAGATTCGCCATGCGCTCAGTCTGGAACAATGACTTTCCAGCTGCGGTGTTGGTGGTTACAAAGAACATTCGTGGGCGGCCCGTAGCATTGTTTGGGTCCGATGGCCGGGAAGGTTTCGACATGACAGGGGCTGAAGCCCTCCTTGCTTTGAGCTGGTCGTGCGGCACGACTGAAGTCGTGCCCTGACACGATTGGCGGCATGCGCATATTTCCGTGAGGGTGAAATGCTTGCACATGCATGACAATGCGCGTGGCTATCTATATGCGCGGCTCCCATCCGGGTTCGTAGGTGCGGTTCCACATGGCCATGGCTTGGGTGGCGCGCTGAATTTTGC
>JAJYBT010000270.1 GCA_021778875.1 Acidobacteriota bacterium
GCTCACCCCCGGCGTCTTCAACTCCGCCTACTTCGAACACACCTACCTCGCCCGCCAGATGGGCATTGACCTGGTGGAAGGCCGCGACCTGGTGACGCACGACAACATCGTCTACATGCGCACCACAGACGGATTGAAGCGTGTCGATGTCATTTATCGCCGCGTGGACGATGACTTCAGCGATCCACTCGTTTTTCGCGGCGACTCCGAGCTGGGCTGCGCGGGGCTGTTCAACGCCTATCGGGCCGGCAACGTAACCGTAGCCAACGCCTTCGGCACGGGCCTAGCCGACGACAAAGCCGTCTACGCCTATGTGCCGCGCATGATTCGCTACTACATGGACGAAGATCCCATTTTGCAGAATGTGGAGACATTCCTTCTGAGCGAGGAGAAGGAGCGCCAGCATGTTCTTGCCAATCTCGACAAACTGGTCGTGAAGGCGGTGGGCGAGAGCGGCGGCTACGGCATGTTAATCGGCCCGCATTCGACGGCGGCGCAACGCGAAGAGTTCGCGCGGCAGATCGCGGCCAACCCGCGCAATTACATTGCACAGCCCACACTCGCTTTTTCGCGCGCACCCTGCCTTATCGACGACCAGTTGGAGCCGCGCCATGTGGACCTGCGGCCTTATGTGCTCTTTGGCGACAAGGTAAACATCGTTCCCGGCGGACTGACGCGCGTGGCTCTGGAAAAGGGATCCCTGGTTGTAAATTCTTCGCAAGGCGGCGGAAGCAAGGACACATGGGTTCTGGAGTAGCCATCGACTTTCTCACAAACCGGCGTTGCGGTGAAGCTTCTGCGGACTGTCTGGAAAAACGTCATTCACCGGAGGGTAGAACGATGCTATCGCGCGTTGCCGACAGCCTCTACTGGATGAGCCGCTACCTGGAGCGGGCCGAGAACACGGCGCGCCTTCTGGATGTAACAATCAACCTGACGCTCGATGCCGGCGGCTCCAGCGTGGAGGCGCGCTGGCAGCGCATGGTGGCAGCGCTGGGCAAGCCCACAGAAATGAAGTGGAACGGCTCGATCGAGGCCATGGCGCGCAAACTTGTCTTCGACCATCTCAATCCCGCCTCGGTCGTCTACTGCGTGAATGCCGCGCGCGAAAATGCCCGCCAAGTGCGTGAAGAGATCTCCACCGAGCAGTGGCAGCGGCTTAACCGGCTGTTTCACCATATTCATTCGCCGAACGCGCAGACGCAGTTCAGCTCCAACATCAACGACATGCTGGCGTCGGTAATCGATGGCATTCATCTGTTCCAGGGGGTGGGAGACTCGACCATGATTCACGGCCAGGGATGGCAATTCATTCGACTCGGCCGATACCTGGAGCGCGCCTACGCCACAGCCACGCTGCTCGAGGCGTATCAGGCCGAATTGTTCTATACGCAGGAGCGAGAATCCACAGGTTATCTCTACCTGGAGCTGGTCGGCCTGCTGCGCTGCTGCACCGCATTCGAAGCCTACTGTCAGGTATACACAGCCGACATCTCTCCCGAGCGCATTCTGGAGTTTCTGGTACTAAACCGCGATTTTCCTCACGCCATACGCTACGGCGTCGATCACATTCGCACGGCGATTGATTCGATTCAACACACTGGAGGACGGCGGTCGCCCGACGAGTTACGCGCCAGCGTGGGCAAGGTCTACGCCATGCTGGGGTACACCACATTAGGGGAGATCCTGGCGGCTGATCCGACGGGATTTCTGCACACCGTGCGCGAGCAGTGCCTGCGGATTCATGAGCTGATTTACCGCTACTACGTTCATTACTCGATTCAGTCGGCGCTGACCGTGTAGGAGATCACCAGCATGAACTTCTATTCCATCCGGCACCTTACGCGTTTCCGCTACTCGAATCCCATCAGCGAGAGCATTATGGAGACGCGCATGCATCCGCGCTCCGACACGAGCCAGCACTGCCTCTCCTTCACGCTGGCGGTAAGCCCGCGCTGCCGCGTATTCAGCTATCGCGACCACCAGGGCAACAACGTGCAACATTTTGACATCCCCGGCGAACATCATCAACTTGTGATTGTGGCCGAGTCCGTGGTGGAGCAGCAACCATTCCGGGATATTCCGCATTTTCTGGCTCCGGAGGCATGGGACGAACTGGACGCGCTGATTGACGCAGGCGACTACTGGGAGATGCTGCTGCCGAGCACGTTTGCCGCGGAGTCTCCGGCATTACTCAAACTCGCGGGAGAGCTCGGCGCGGCACGGCGGGACGATCCGCTGCAGCTTCTCTTCGAGCTGAACCAGCGGCTCTTCGAGTACTTCGAATACGTGCCGCGCTCCACGCGCGTGGACTCCCCCATCGACGAGGCCATCAGCAGCAGGCAAGGCGTGTGTCAGGATTTTGCGCACACCATGATCGCGCTGCTGCGCCATGCGCGCATTCCGGCCCGCTACGTCTCCGGCTATCTGTATCGCGGACGCGAGGACCACGACCGCTCCACGCCCGACGCGACGCATGCGTGGGTCGAGGCACTGATGCCACATTTCGGCTGGGTCGGAGTGGATCCGACGAATAACCTGGTGGCGCATCACCGGCACATTCGCACTGCGTTGGGCCGCGATTATGCCGATGTCCCGCCGACGCACGGCATCTTCCGCGGCAAGACTGCGAGCGAACTCTACGTTGCCGTACAGGTGGACGCCAGCGACGAGGCCCCGGCGCTCGACCGGAAGCTGCCGATCCCCGAGGATTGGAGCGTGCTGGTGGAACGCGCGCAGCAGCCGGCAGAATCTACCGCGCATTTCATTGACATGCAGCAGATGCAGCAGCAACAATAGCCGGTTCGCGGTGCGCGAATTTACGGCCCAATTGGCCGATCATGCTTAACTGACGCCCATGGCCTTCAGGCGAATCTGCGCCAGCTTCCACGTCGAGGTGGGAACCGTAAGGGGCTCCTTGGGTTTTTGGAGTCTGCGATAGTCGGCAACGGCGATGTCGCGTTCGCCATACTGCTCGGCGATTCGGCCGAGCACATACCACACATCTTCGTTGGGCTCGTTGAGATTCCAATCGTCCATGGCGCGGATCAGGACTTCGCGCGCGTCCTTGGTGTTGCCGACCTCGGCGTAGAGGCAAGCCAGAGTGTGCAAGATCTCAGGGGTATCCTTCCGCATCTCGGTTGCACGAATGGCCTTGGCGATGTCGGCCTGCTGCACATTGCCGGTAAAGAGCGCATACCATGCCTGCTCATTCAGGAGCATCGCGTCTGCCTTGCCCATATCAGCGAGCTTCTGCAGCCAGCCAAGCGCCGCGGCAAAGTCACCACGGTTCGCTTCGATCTGCGCCTTCATCTCGTATGCGTCGCTGTCATGGTCGAGGAGCTTAAGCCGCTGATCGGCCAGGGCGAGAGCATCGTCGAAGCGGTTGAGACCAAGCAGAGCTACGACATTATCGATAAAAGCCGCCGGCGACTCCGGCTCGTCCTTGAGCAATGCCGCAGAGACGTCGAGCAGACCCGCAAAATTGTCTTGCAACTGATAGCCAAGGGCAAGAGCGATCCGCAGGTTGGCGCGCTCACGATCACTGGATGCATCCTTGAGGCCCTGTTCGAGAATACCGACGCCCTGCGCCACGGTCGGCTTGCTGCCAGCGAGAATCGAGGCGGCCGCGAGCTTCATTTTACGCGCATCAGGAGCTTCGCCTCGGATCCAGAATCGCGGAAAGACCGGCCCGCCAAAGGGATCGTCGCCGCCGGCGAGATGCGCATCCTCGCGCATCCAGTCGAGCAGCACTTTTGCGCCTCGCAGATCGCCTGTCTGAATGCGATCGAGGATCTCAAGACCGATGGCGTCTGGGTTTTCCTCGGAATCGAGGAGTTTGTATTGCCCAGATTCCTTCACGATGTACAAGGTCAAGGTACGGCCGCCGAAGGCCTGGAGCTTTTCGCGATAGCCTGTGGAATCATCCCCCTCGCCTCTGGGATCGAGCGAGTGAAGGACAATATCTTCCGTCACATTGAGCGAACTGCCCTGACGGGCGAGCTGAGTGTTGGTCTTCTGGCCGCTTTCAAGGATTGTCTTCAGCGCATCCGCATTCATAGCGTTAAGGACGTTGAGCGCATTGCGGCTCAGCATCGACGCGAGGCCGTCTCTGGTCAACTCCGGATCAAAGGGCAACATGGCAAAGCGCCGCGCAGCGTCCGCCGGCGTATTCGCGAACTTCACGTCTTCGTGGTGCTGCGCGCCGCGCAGCAGGTTGGCCAGTCCCAGCGTGCGCGCAGCATCGTCACCACCGGCGCCTGCCTGAAAGAAGTCGGCAGCCTGCTGATACTGGCGCACGTTCATAAGCATCTGCCCCGCGGTGCGAGCAGTTTCCTTGAACGAGTTGCCGTCCTCGGCGTGCTTGTTGGCCTCGTCGAGACCGGCGGCACTCCCTTGCAACATGGCGATAGAGGCCGCCATCAGGGCTTTGGGTTCGGGATTCAGATCGTGCGCGGCCTTGTACGCATCCGCGTAGTCGCCACCGTAGAAGAGCGCAAAAGCGAGATTATTGGTGAGGCCGAGCTCGGCAAGCTTGTCCTGACCGAGGCTCTGGTATTCGGCGATCGCCTCCTTCATGTGGGCGTGGCTGCCGTAACGGCGTCCGGCAGAATCGTATTCGAGCAGTATCGCCAGATCGGCCTGGGCCGTGTGGTCGTCCGGATCAAGCTTGATGGCAGCGCGGTACGCTTCGGCCGCGCCGACCATGTCGCTCCCCGGGCGCAGGTCACGACCGACCAAATCGTGCTTGAGAATATCGGCGAGGACACGCTCGGCAAGCGCAGATTTTGGATCGAGCTTGACGGCGAGCTGCGCCTCATTGCGAGCCGCCTCACCCATACCGGCCTGGAGAAGTACGTTGGCAACTTGAAGATGATGCACCGCGGCATTGGGATTGAGAGCAACCAGCGCGCGATAGCTGGCGAGCGCATCCTTCACCTTGCCTTCGCGCAGCAAGGTTGCACCCCGGGGCTCGAAGTCGACGAGAATGGGCGGACCGTTGACCAGATCAGCCACCTCATTGCGCAGTGCCGCGGCCTCAGCTACGGTATAGCGACGCTTGACGGTGTCGAAGGCCAGGCGCGCGTGCACTACACCGTCTTTATCCGCGGTAAACTCCTCGGTGAGTACAGCCGGGCCCAGCGAGATCGTCGCGTCTCTGGGCAGGGTTCTGGGAATGAATCCTGCGGGAGGAACGATGCGATAGTTCCACTCGTCGGCAAACGCGACAGGCAACCACCAGTCGTCGGTGCGCGGCTTTTGGGGCTTATCAGAATCGGAGGCCTTCTTCTGGTCGGTGTCGTCTTTCTGCTTGAGTTCGTCGGGCAAAAACTG
>JAJYBT010000271.1 GCA_021778875.1 Acidobacteriota bacterium
CTGCGGTATCCATTCTGGTGCAAAGCATTGTTTGGCTGTGGTTTGCCTTGCAGCTTCGGCTAGAGTGAAGGCAGAGACGCACAAGCCGCTCCGCGAAGGCCTTCGGGCAATGCCCGCGGGTGAGACTGTGCCCCAAGCCACCCGCCTGCAGCGGGTCAGGATTGAGCGAATGGGAAGAAGCCCTCTACGCAGGATTGCCGCGGTGTGCATTGTCGCGGTCGGGTTCTGCTATCTCGGAGCGATCTACGCTATCGCCATGCGGGGCAAGAAACCTGGCCTCGAGGGCGACTACATCGGCTACTGGGCCGCAGGCCAGCAGCTGATCCACCATGCTGACCCCTACGCCCCCGGCGCACTGCTGCGCATCGAGACCGCCGCAGGCTTCGACCGCGTTGCTCCCAGCATTACGCCCAGTCCGCCGGTCACCTTCCTTCTGCTTCTGCCGCTCGGCTTCATCGATGCGTGGAGCGGCCTTATCCTCTGGGGCATGGCGATGATGGCCGCGCTCGCCGTCTCGCTGTGGATGCTTTGGAGCCTGAGCGGCCGGCCCAATACGCTGCTGCCGCTGCTGGGTTTCTGCTTCGCGCCGGCCCTGGTCTGCATGTTCGGAGGCCAGATCGGCGTCTTCTTCCTCGTCAGCGTCACGGCGTTTTTCTACTTTGTCGAGCGCAGGCCGCTGGTGGCAGGCATGGTGCTGCTGCCCTGCGTCATGAAGCCGCATCTGTTTCTCGCCCTCGGCGCCGTTCTGCTGCTGTGGATTCTTGATCGCCGCAAATGGCGCGTGCTTGCCGGCTTTGCGCTGGCTTTTGCGGTCAGCACCGTCGCCACGCTCTACTTTGACCCGCAGGTCTTTGCGCACTACGCGCAAAGCGTGCGAGCCACCGACGTGGTCAATCGCGTCACGCCCACGCTGCCGGTCTTGCTGCGGCACACCCTGGCGCCGGGCGCCGCGTGGCTTGAGTTCCTGCCCGCTGCGCTATCGTGCGTCTGGGTCGCCTGGTTTTATGCGCGCCGCCGCGCAAGCTGGAGCTGGCTGAATGAGGGTCTGCTTGTGCTTCTGGTCGCGCGCCTCTCGGCGCCGTACGCATGGTTCAGCGATGAAGCCATCATCCTGCCTGCGGTGATGATCGCACTGCTGCGCGCACGCAAGCGACCCGGCGTGCTGTGGCTCTCCGCGGGTATCGCCGCGGTGGAGCTTGCCCAGGTCTTCAGGCGCATGGACATGAAGACCTACGCCTACGCGTGGACTGCGCCGGTGTGGCTTGCCTGGTATCTTTACGCAACCCGCGACAGGGTAGCCGCGGCTGAAAAGACACGCGGCGCGGTCAGCCTGGCCGACTGACCTGCGCCGCTGCTTGATTTACGCCGCGGTCTCGTTGACCGAGCGGACGCGGAAGCGCTTCATTTGAATCGCCAGCGTGCGCTCAATTTTGCGCAGGTCGCCACGCTCCGCCGACCCGGCGAATGTGGACGCCACGCCTTTTGCGGAGGCACGGCCGGTGCGGCCCACGCGGTGAACGAAGTCCTCGGCCACCTTGGGCATGTCGTAGTTGACCACATGGGCCACGTGGGCCACGTCGATGCCGCGGGCAGCAACGTCCGTGGCGACCAGGATGCGGTGACGGCCTTCGGAGAAGCTGCGCAGAGCGGAGTTGCGCTGCGCCTGCGAGCGGTCGCCGTGAATCTGCGTGGCGGAGTGTCCGCTGCGGGTGAGCCTGCGCGCCACACGGTCCGCGCCATGCTTGGTGCGGACGAAGACCAGGAAGCTGCCCTGCTCGGCGCCGAGCAGGTGTTCAAGCAGTTCCTGCTTCTTGTCCTGCTCCACCTCAAAGGTGCGCAGCTCCACGTTGGCTGAAGGCTTGAGCACCGAGCCAATCTCGATGCGGGCGGGGTTGTTGAGGTATTTGCGCACTACGTCCTTGACCTGCCCTTCGAGCGTGGCGGAGTAGCAGAGCGTCTGGCGCACGGCGGGCAGCGTGGCGGCAATGCGGGCAATGGCCGGCTGAAAGCCCATGTCGAGCATGCGGTCCACTTCGTCGAGCACGAGCATCTTGACCTGATCGAGACGCACGAGCTTGCGCTTGAGGAAGTCCTCAAGGCGGCCGGGCGTGGCAACGATGACGCGCGCGCCTCGGCGCACCGCGTCCAGTTGCGCGCCTTCAGACATGCCGCCGACCACCAGGGCCACGGACTGCGCGGAGCTGGAGCGGATGGCGCGGAAAGCTGTTTCCACCTGCATGGCCAGCTCGCGCGTGGGCAGCAGGATGAGGGCATGCGCCCCGCGGCCTTCAGTCTTCTGCAGCATTTCCACGATGGGAATGAGGAAGCTGAGGGTCTTGCCGGTGCCGGTCTGCGCCGTGGCCAGCACGTCGCGGCCTTCAAGCGCTGGGGGAATGGCTCCAGTCTGCACCGGGGTGGGGATTTCAAATTTGCTGGCGTTGAGCCGGGCCATGAGCGCCGGCGAAAGGTCGAACTGCGAAAACTGAGTCGTCAAAATTGGATCTATTCCTGTTGGGTTCCGGGAGCCCATGTTTTCCCTGGGGCCTGCAAACGGAACCGGACTTGAGGCGCGCACACGAATCCTTCGGGCGCGGCCCTGCTGCTCAAAATGTGCGTAAGAGAGAACCGAAAGGCCCTGGGGACTGACTGACAGGCATTTCCTTGAGGAAACGGCTGCAGCCCGGAGCTGACCCACGCGACTGTTATACGCCAGGCGGCACAATGCCGGCCGGCTCCACGCTCCCGCTTTCTCCTGGAACTCAAGCGCCGCTTCCCTTCAAGGAACGAGCACTTTGCTTTTGCCGGGCAGTCTTGCAACTGCGGCATTGTCACCCAGGATGGGAGACCGATGTGGTTACGCTGTAGGGGCTTGGGGGAATCTGTGCCAGGCAGGCCTGCCTTGGGAGGCAAACCGCCGCTCACGGCCAAATCACTGAGCGCAAACCCAGTGTAGCACGGTCTCGCTTTTTTCTCGCCCGCGCAGTCAGCCGCGGCCTTCGAGCTTGGCGACAACCTGCTCGACAAGGCGGTCGAGTTCACCGTGACTGGGGCCGATGGGGCCTGAGGAGTCAGGCAGCCGCGCCATGCGGGCGTCGGGCAGGCCCATGCGCCGCTTCAGGGCCAGAAGCTCTTGAATCTTGTCTTCGGAAATGGCGGCAAGGGGTTTGCCGATCTGCAGGGCAATCAGGTAGGTCTTGCAGTAGTTGTCGAGGATTTCGACGAGCCACTCGGCGTGCGTGGGCGTGTCAGACCAGCAGACCACGCCGTGATTGCGAAGCAGAATCGTGTTGTGGTCCTGCGCAAAGGGCTGCACGGAGTCAGCAAAGGCCTGCGTGCCGGGGGTCTCGTAATCGACCAGGCCGACCGGGCCGATGAAGACCTCGAATTCCGAACTGAAGCCGAGAGGCGGCGCGGACCCGGTCATGGCAAAAGCCGTGGCATAGGGCGGATGGCAATGCACAACGGAACGGGCGCGCGAGTTGGCCTTGTAAATGGCCAGATGCAGGAGGAGTTCGCTGGTGCGCGGCCGGTCGCCGGCGAGGATATTGCCTTCCAAGTCAGAGAGGCAGATGTCGGCGGGCTCGAGGTCGCCCTTGCTGAGCATGGTGGGCGTGCAGAGCACGTAGCGGGGACCGATGCGGACGCTGATGTTGCCGCCGTTGCCGTCCACATACTGGCGCTGCCACAGCTTGCGGCCCACGCTGATGATCTCCGCGCGCAGGGCCTCGGCCTCAAAGGAGTTGGCCGCGGCAGAGGGCGAGATATCCTCGGCCTTGGGCACGCGCAGAGCTTCCATGGCCGCCTGCACCACTTCCCTTACCTGCTCTGAAATCGGAATTGTCGGCTGCTCCATCGTTGACCTCTCGTATGGCGGCTCGGGCTGGCAGCGCGGAAGCGCGGCCGTGCTCTCTCCCCAAGTGTCCCACAAACGGCGTGGCGGACCAAACGGAGAATGCGCCGGCGGGTTGGGGCGCAGATGACGGAAGTCGCGCACCACGGACGCAGAGAAGCCTAATCTGCTGGCACAAGCTTCCGCTGCAGCTCCTCGAGCGTCTGGCCTTTGGTTTCGGGATAGACGAACAGGACAACGACGAACTGGAGCAGGGTCATGGCGGCGAAGAAGGTGAACGGGGCGCTGGGCGCCAGACTGAGCACCAGCACGGGAAATTCCAGGGCAATGATAGTGTTCATGATCCAGTGGCTGGCGTTGCCCACGCCCTGGCCCTTGGAGCGGACATGGTTGGGGAAGACCTCGCCGATGTAGACCCAGATGACCGCGCCCTGCGACAGGGCAAAGAACGCGATATAGGTGACGAAGATCCACACCAGCGCGCCGGGGTGGGAGTTGGTGGCGAAGAGCCACGAGACCGCCGCGAGGCAACCGGCTGTGCCAGCCGCGCCGATGAGCAGGAGCGTCTTGCGGCCCAGCTTGTCAATGACGGACATGCCGACCATGGTGAAGATGAGATTGGTGAAGCCGATGGCGATGGCCTGCTGGTCGCCGGAGACCTGGCTGAAGCCGGCGGAGGCAAAGATGCTCGGCAGGTAATAGAGGATGGCATTGATGCCCGCAAGCTGATTGAACGCGCCGATGGTGATGGCGAGGAAGAGCGGGTAGCGGTATTTCCAGCGGAAGACGGATTCGTGGGCCGAAGCGTGCTCCTGGTTGAGCGCGGAGCGGATGTCGTTGAGCTCGGCCTCGGGGTCAGGCTCGCCCATCAGCTTGAGCACGGCCAGAGCTTCATCGATGCGGCCCTTTGACGCGGACCAGCGCGGGCTGCGGGGAATGCCGAAGAGCAGCACCAGGAAGCCGAAGGCGGGAATGGCGGCCACGCCCACCTGCCAGCGCCACTCCGTCGCGCCGAGATGAGCCAGGCGGATGAAGTAGTTGGAGGTGTAGGCGACGAGGATGCCGAAGACCACGTTGAACTGGAATGCGCCAACGAGGCGGCCGCGCCACTTGGCGGGCGAAAGCTCGGCGATGTAGACCGGGCCCAGCACCGACGACGCGCCGATACCGAGGCCGCCGATGAGCCGGAAGACCATGAGGGAAGGCCAGCTCCAGGCCAGCGCGCTGCCCAAGGCGGAGATGACGTACAGCACGGCAGTGATGCGCAGCGTCTCGCGCCCGCCGAGCTTCTGGCCCACGACGCCGGCGCCAAACGAGCCCACCACCGTGCCGATGAGCGCGATGGCGACGGTCCAGCCCTTGCCCTGCGGGCTGAGGTGATAGAGCCGGACCAGCGCATCGATTGCGCCGGAAATCACGACAGTGTCAAAACCGAAAAGCAGCCCGCCCAGCGCTCCGGTA
>JAJYBT010000272.1 GCA_021778875.1 Acidobacteriota bacterium
AAGCCAAACACCCCATCGAAATCGTCGGCAAAAAACTCCGCGCCTCCATGCCCTTCCTCGACCCCGTCACCGTCGAAGAAGTCTCCAAGACGCGCTAACTCAATAACCCTTCAACACCACGGCCCTGCGAGAAACCCTCGCAGGGCCGCAGCTTTTTGATACTTGTAATCGTGAGAATATATTTGCCCGGCCATTCGCATTCTTTAGGACAATTATGTGCTTGTCACACAAAGGTCAAGGCGGGAAAATGTTCCATGTCCAAAAAGCCTCACTCGTTATGGCTTTCCGGCCTCGCCATCAACCTGATCAGCAACCTTATCGCCTTCATTGTGGGGGGCTTTACAACTTATTTCTCTCATGAAGGCTCAGCCTGGATCAAACCTCTTCTCTTCGGCGGAATCGCCTGGTTAGTCACGTTCTGCTCAATTCTAGCTATTAGGTATATGAACAGGCTTCCGAGGAGACTCGACCCTCTGACTGTGGAGAATGCAGGTCGAAGGATTAGGGATTGGCTAGATGAATTCAACCTGACAGTTAAGAGCGTTCCTGATTCAGATTGCGATTTCTTCTACATCGTCACTACAGACGGAGGGAAGAAAATCTCAATCTTTCGGAACCTTAAACAGAATACCGATTACATCTCGCTTAAAGGACTAATAACTACCAGCGATGATGAGAAGGCAATAATCGCTCGAATGTCTGACGACGAAAAAATATCCCTCAGATTGGCATTGGAGCTTGAATTATCTCGTGCAGTGATGGGGTACACGACGCAAAACATGCTTGACTCATTGACCATTTTCAAGCGTGTTCCGATCACCGAGACGCTTTCCGCAGAAGATCTTCTAACTGTAATGTGGGAGGTTGAGGCAATGCTCACGTCGCTATTCGTAATAGGTGCACTAGGTTTCCACCGACATAGCCTCCGCCAGAAAGAAGAAGCGTAATGAATGTAGATTGAATGCCGGGTGCCCCAAGTCTCGCTTCTGAGACCTAGGGCACCTCAACCCTCAACTAGCCTTCCTGTGCGCGAAACCTAGAACGCCATATCATCTCTCACCGGTTGCCCCCTCCACCCTCACCCATTACAATTCAGCCCGTGTCGAAACCATCCCCGGTCTCACGCCGCAATTTCATTTCCGCCGCCCTCGCAGGCTCCGCCGCCACTCTTGCCGGTGCAGCCGTGCCCGAATCCTCGCCGGTCGAATGGACCCCTGAGCGCACCCAGGCCGCGCTCCGCAGCGCCACCGGCACCAGCCTCGTCCTGCTCGGCACCGGCGGCGGCCCCGTGGAAGGCCGCCCGCGCCGTATGACCTCGCATGTCCTCGTCAGCAACGGCGCAGCCTACATCGTCGACTGCGGCCTCGGCGTCACCACGCAGTTCGCCCGCACCGGAATCCCCTTCTCCGCCGTCCGCTCCATCTTCATCACCCACCACCACCCTGACCACAACGTCGAGTACGGCCCATTCCTGCTTCTCCGCTGGGCCAAAGAGATCACGCAGGCCCCTTCCGCCTACGGCCCGCCGCCACTCGTGCAGATGACCCGCGACTATCTCCGCTCCATGGACGCCACCATCCGCTTCTGGTCAGAGGATTTCCAGTACCCGCCGCTCAAAGTCGACGACGTTCACGAGATAACCGGCTCCGGCCACGTCATGAAGGACGAAAACGTCCGCGTCACCTCGGCACTCGTGCAGCATCCGCCCGTGCACCCTGCCCTCGGCTACCGCTTCGACTTCGCCGACCGCTCCATCGCCTTCTCAGGCGACACCGTCCCGGTAGACGCCATGGTCCGCCTGGCCCACGGAGCAGATGTGCTCGTTCACGAGGCCATCGACATGGCCGTCATGGACCGCATGGAGCGACTCAATAATGACCCAGCCCAATACAAGATCAACATGCATCACATGCGCGCCGATCATGCTCCCATCGAAGACGTGGGCCGCATCGCTCAGGAGGCCGGCGTCAAGACGCTTGTCCTCTCGCATCTCAGTCCCAGCATCGGCGTTCCAGACGAAGCCTGGCGCGCCGGCGCCGCAAAGCACTTCAAAGGCAAAATCATCGTCGGTCACGACCTCATGGTCATCTAGCCGGATGTCCCGGGGTCTCGCTTTTGAGACCTGGGCCGGGTGCCCCATCCATCCCGCGCCCTTTGCCGCATGGGTGGGAAAGTACGAACCCAACCCCCCGTCCTCTTGAGCGAACGCAGCGAGTCGAAAGATCCGCGGTTGCTTTTCTGGCGCTCTCCGTCAGAACCACCCCGGATGCCGGTTGCCCTACGCACCTCTAGAGATTTTCTTTCCCCCAGAAAATCGTGCGGAAAATTACGGAGTCATTTTGGCTTCATCTTGGCCTTCTGCCTGTTGCACCCATGCTTTACCATGGCTGCAACGCAGCATCGGCTCCGCGCGCGCATCCAACCGGCGCGTCCAACTGTAATCCCTGCTGCAACATAGGATGATTCCCCATGCACTCACCTGGCCGGATGGCGCTCTTCTTCCTGCTCGCTTCGTTCGCATTCCTCCGCCCTGCGTCCGCAGCGGCCCCCGCAGTGCAGGCTGACGCGCCCGCAGGCTCTTGGGCAATCGCCATCCACGGCGGCGCCGGAGAAGACGAGTGGCTCCACATGGCGCCTGCCACCGCCGCGGCCTACCATGCCTCGCTCGCCCGCGCCCTCGCCGCCGGAGCCTCCGTGCTCCAGCGCAACGGCGAGGCGCTCGATGCCGTCCAGGCCGCCGTCCAGGTCCTCGAAGACGACCCGCTCTTCAACGCCGGCCGCGGCTCCGCCTTCGCCGCTGACGGCACCAATGAGATGGACGCCGCCATCATGGACGGCTCCAACCTACAGGCCGGAGCCGTCGCCGCCGTCCACTTCACCCGCCACCCCATCGCGCTCGCCCGCACCGTCATGGAGCGCACTCCCTACGTGCTGATGGTCGGCGCCGGCGCAGACGCCTTCGCCCGTGAGCAGCACATCCAGCAGGAGCCGCCCGCCTTCTTCTTCACCGAAATGCGCTGGCAGGAGTTCGCCACCATCATGCGCGCCAGCCATCGGCCCATGCCGCCGCGCCCGCGCGGAGTGCCGCCCGCAGCCAGCCTCACCGGCTCAGCGCTTCCGCCCATCTTTTCGCATCGATTCGGCACCGTCGGCGCCGTCGCCCGCGACAACGCCGGACACCTCGCCGCGGCCACATCCACCGGCGGCATGCAGGGCAAGCTGCCCGGTCGCGTGGGAGACTCGCCCCTGATCGGCGCAGGCACCTACGCCAGCGACCGCTCCTGCGCCGTCTCCGGCACCGGCGTCGGCGAATACTTCATCCGCCTCACGCTCGCCCGCCAGGTCTGCACCCTCGTGGAAGAAGGCCGCACCCCGCAGCAGGCCGCCGACCAGATGATCCACACCGAACTGCCCTCGCTCAAGGGCGGCGAAGGCGGCGTCATCGTCCTCGGCCTCGATGGCGTTCCAGTCTGGAGTTCGAACACCCTCGGCATGTTCCGCGCCCGGCAGCAGGCCGGCCAGCCGCCTGAGATTCACGTCCAGTAGCGCAAAGGGCGCAAGCACCTGTCGCGCCTGCGCCCCTGCCCGGGATTGCCCGGCTCCCGATCGGCCGGCCGCTATTTCTTGTCCAGCCGGAACGCCGCCGCCTTGAAGTCCCCGCGGAAGCTCGCGTCCATATCCAGCCCGTGATGCATCCACCACGCGCCGCTGGCCGTCGCCGGCGTCTGCTCTGCGGCCTTGCCCTCAATCGGCGTCAGCGTGTACTCCGTCTTCGGGTCCAGTCCTTGCAGCTTCAGCCGTGGAAACAGCCGCCCCTCCTGCGTCGAGTGGATGAACAGGAACACCACTGACTGGCTCCTGTCCTTGTTCACCGTCTGCGTCGCAGAGAACTCGCTGCCGTTGCGCGGCGAAATTAGCCGGTACAGGTCGCCCTGCACAATCGTCGGCTGCACCTGGTGGTAGTCCGCAATCAGCCGCTTCGCCGTCGCCATATCCTCCGGCGTCCACTTGGTAATGTTCGCGCCAATGCCCAGCGAGCCCTGCATCGAGCTCAGCATCCGATACTCCAGCGACGTCGCGCGCAGGTTCATCCAGTGCGGCGAGTCCGTCACCCACGCCATCATCACCTGCGGCGTATAGGCATAGGTAAAGCCGTCCTGCTGCGTCAGCCGGTCAAACGGGTCCGTGTTGTCTGAGGGCCAAACCTCGTCGGCATACTTCAGGATGCCCAGGTCCACGCGTCCGCCGCCGCCCGAGCACGACTCCAGTTCCACCTTCGGATGCCGCCGGTGCAGCTCATCCAGAATGCTGTACAGGTTCTGAATGAAGGCCACATACACCTTCTTCTGCTCGTTCGGTGGCAACTGATCCCAGCCCGGCTCGCTCCAGTTGCGGTTGTAGTCCCACTTCAGGAAGGCGATATCGTTCTCCGTCAGCAGCTTGTCCAGAAAGCCCAGCACGTACTCCTTCACATCCGGCCGCGCCAGGTTCAGCACCAGCTGCGTGCGCATCTCGCTCCGCGGACGCCCCGGGAAGTTCAGCACCCAGTCCGGATGCTTGCGGTAGAGGTCCGAGTCCGGATTCACCATCTCCGGCTCCACCCAAAGTCCAAAGTCCATGCCCAGCGAGTGCACCTTGTCGATAAGCGGCTTCAGCCCGTGCGGAAACTTCTCCGGATTCACGTACCAGTCGCCCAGTCCCGCGTGGTCCGTCTTGCGCTGGCCAAACCATCCGTCATCCATCACAAAGCGGTCCACGCCCAGCGCCGCGGCCTTCTCCGCCAGCGCCATCTGTCCCGCCTCGTTCACATTCATCTCCCTTGCTTCCCAAGAGTTGTAGATCACCGGCCGTGGCTTCGGCGGCACATTCGGCCCGGCGCGATGCGGCAGAATGTGATCCACCTCAAAGTGGTGCAGCAGCCGCGAAGCCCCGCCCATGCCGTGCGCGGAGTAGCCGCCATAAAAGATTGGCGTCTCCAGCTTCTCGCCCGGGTGCAGCACATAGCCAAAGTCAAACGGATTAAAGCCGCCCGTCACCCGCACCTCGTCCAGCTGGTCCTGCTCCACCGTGATGCGCCACGAGCCGCTCCACGCCAGCGCGCCAAACCACACCTCGCCGTGATTCTCGTCCGCCGTACCCGCCTGAATCGCAAACCACGGATTCGCCTGGTGCCCCGTCGTTCCGCGACGGCTCTCGATCACCCGCGCCCCCGGATGCACAGCTTCCTGCGTCAGCGTCCACTCCCCCGCCCACCGTCCGGTCAGGTAATTCAGCGTGTAGTGCGCAGGCGGCAGCGCCCATGCTGCC
>JAJYBT010000273.1 GCA_021778875.1 Acidobacteriota bacterium
GTGACCGCCGGTCTGCTTTTTGTGACGGCCCTGCGCGTCGGCCTTGCCGCGGATGGTCTCGCGGTAGGGAACTTTCGGCGCCTTGAGCGTGACCTCGGCGTGATAGCGCTTCTTGAGGCGGCTCACAATGGCTTCAATGTGCGGCTGTCCGGCTCCGGCGATGAGGAACTCATTGGTCATGGGGTCGCGGTAGAAGCGGATCAGCAGGTCCTCTTCCATGAGCTTGTGGATGGCCGGCGCGAGCTTGTCTTCATCGGCGCGGGTCTTGGGCTCAATGGCGTAGGTCATGGCGGGCTCGGGCATGGACGCGAGCTCGACGAGGATGTCGCCGCCCTTCAGTCCCAGCGTGTCGCCCGTAAAGGTCTCGCGGAGCTTGGCCACTGCGCCGAGGTCGCCGGCGTGCAGCTCCGGCACTTCGACGGCCTTGCGGCCCTGCATGATGCTCAGGTGGCTCAGGCGCTCCTGTCCGCGGCGCGTGTAGTTTTCGAGCGTGGCATCGTTCTTGACTACGCCGCTGACGACCTTGAAGAAGCTGATGCGACCGGAGAAGGGGTCGGTCATGGTCTTGAAGACAAGCAGGGCTGCCGGTTCGCCGTCTGCCACTTTACGGAAGGAGAGGCCGTCGTTCGCATCACCGGCTTCTCCATTGGAGGCGGCAGCCTGGAGGGCGGCTGTTTTCACGGCGAAGGGCGCGCGCTCAATGGGCGCAGGCGCGTAGACCTTGATGAAGTCGAGCAGGTGGTCCGTGGCCACGTTGGCCAGCCCGCTGGCAAAGAGGACAGGGAAGATGCGGTCCTCGCGGATGGCCTCGTGCAGCGCGGAGATGAGGTGTTGCTCGGGGATGGTGCCCTCGGCGAAGAACTCCTCCATCAGCTCGTCCTTGCCCTCGGCGACCAGCTCCACCAGCGCCTCATGCGCGGCCTTGGCCTGGGGGGCCAGGTTGGCGGGGATTTCGCCGGTGATTTTGCCGCGGCCATCGCCGCCCGACGTGTAGTAGAAGGCCTCCATGGTGACGAGGTCGACCACGCCGTGGAATCCGTCGGCGGCGGTGATGGGCAGTTGCACGGGCACGCACTGGCGGCCCCAGCGCTCGCGCAGATCGTCAATGAGCGCGCTGAGGCCGTTTCCGCCCCCGGCCTTGGGGTGATCCATCTGGTTGACGACCACAACCCGCGGAAGGTTGGCCTCCTCAGCGTATTTCCACACGCGCTCGGTCACGGGTTCAACGCCGCTTTGCGCATTCACCACCAGCACGGCGGCCTCGACGGGCAGGAGAGCGGCGCGGGCCTCGTGGGAGAACATGTGAAAGCCGGGCGTGTCGACAAAGTTGATCTTGACGCCCTGCCATTCGGCAAAGGCGACGGCGTTCTGCATGGTGGTGCCGCGGGCCACTTCCTCTTCGTCATAGGCGGTTACGGCCGTGCCTTCCTGCACGCGGCCCTGCGTGGGGGTCATTTTGGCGGCATGCAGCAGCGCGGCAATCAAGGTGGTCTTGCCGCTGTGCGCATGCCCCACTACAGCTACGTTGCGGATCTCACTTCCCTGGTACGTTTTCATGGTGCTTCTCCTCTTGATGGTCCAAAGCTGGATGTGTGGGATGTAAGCGGTCCCAGGTCTCAGGAGCGAGACCTGGGGCACCCAATTCTGTTGCGTGGGCGCGCTCTTCGCGGAGCCTGGGGTCTGTTGTATCCCAGGTCTCAGAAGCGAGACCTGGGGTACCCAAGTTCAGGTGAATAGAGGGCGTGCAGAAGAAAAAGTGCGGATGGCGCAGGGACTTCATGGAGGCGTCCGGGAGGACGTCAGCGGGTCCGGATTGCCGGGCTCGAGGGCCCAGTCTGCCGTCTTCCTCGTCCATACTGAGGCTCCGCGGCAGGCGCGGGGCGCGGGCAAAAGCAGCATGCGCCGGGCGTCTTGCTGTAAGAACGGGATGCTATCACACGCGGATTGTGAGCGTCCTGTGACTGAGCGCACAGGAAGACAGGCTCGCCGGTCAGCCCGAAGAAATCGAGGAACTTACCAGTGCAGGATGGGGACGAGGGAGGAGTAGTCGTCGGTCCAGAGGCGGAGGCCGGGCCTGATGTGCGGCACTCGCACGTGGGGAGCGACCTCGGGTTGGCTGAAGAAGGAGGGGTTGTCCGTCAGCAGCATCCAGGTGGCGGTGAACTCGCCTCGTTCGTTGTTGGCGTAACTGGTGACGCGCCGGGCCTGCATGCCCGCGGCCTGTGCCAGCAGGGCAATGGCCGGCTCCAGGTCCACATGCTGGTTGGAGATGTGAAAGGCCAGGATGCCGCCGGGCGCGAGATGCCTGCGGTAGAGGGCTACGGCCTGCGTGGTGAGCAGGTGCAGCGGAATGGCGTCGCCGGAAAAGGCGTCGACGACGAGCACGTCGAAGCGTTGCGACGCCTCATGGGAAAGCGACAGGCGGCCATCGCCGTCGATGATCTGAATCTGTGCGCCGGAATCGCGCAGATAGGTGAAGACGTTCTGCGCGATGGGAGCAACGGCGGGATTGATTTCATAGAAGGTGATGTGGTCGCCGGGACGTCCGTAGGCGGCCAGCGTGCCCGCGCCCAGGCCGATGACGCCGATGGAGCGCGGACGGTCTTGGCAGCAGAAGCGCAGCGCGAGGCCTACGCCGGAGTCTTCGGCGTAATAGGTTGTGGGCGTTTTGCGCAGCTCGTCTGTGCCGAAGATCTGCGTGCCGTGCTGGATGGTTCCGTTGGTCAGCGTGCGCAGGGTTGCGCCGGGGTAGCCGATGTTCTGCTTCACGCGCAGACTGGCGTAGAAGTTGCGCACGGCGGCGATGGTGTTGTTCTGATAGGCGATGTGAATCCACGAGAGCAGCACGGCCAGCATGACGCTGGCGGCGGACCAGAGCAGGCGCTGGCTCCAGCCGCTCTTCCAGGTCACGGCCAGCGCCAGCAGCGCGGTGACGAGAAAAGTGAAGGCCAGATCGTAGTTGAAGCGGAAGAGCAGCGGCGAGACGATGCCGACGAGGAAGGAGCCGAGCGCGCCGCCCGCCGCGAACAGGAGATAAAAAAGCGTGGACTCGGACGGGCGCTGGGGACGCAGCGCGTACGCCTCCGTGTGGAGGAAGAGGCAGGCGATGAGCGTTTCCAGCAGAAAGAACAGGATGCCGATGCGCAGGGGCAGGGTGACGTCGGTCTGCGAAAGCATGTAGGCCAGCCCGCCCAGCATTACGGCGAGCAGGCGCGTGGCCAGCGCGCGAGGAAAGCAGCGGGGGAACTGGAAGGCGAGGATCAGGGTGATGAGATAGACGGCGAGCGGCAGAATCCAGAGCAGCGGAATGGCTGCGACGTTGGATGTGAGGTGGCTGGTGACGGCGGACAGTTGCATGGCTGCGCCCATGGGCAGCAGCACCCACAACAGCTTGTGGCTGAGCGGGGCGCGCGGCACGCTGGTTTCGTCAGCGGCAAGGGTCTGCTGCGCAGGACTTGCGGCGGAGCGCATTTGCCATGTGAGGCTGGCCGAGACGAGCGCGAAGGCAGCAAAGCCGATTGCCCACGCAAGCCTCTGCGCCTGCAGCGTGAGGTGCGGCTCGATGAGGACCGGGTAAAGCCCCAGGGCCAGCAGCGAGGCGAAGTTCGAGAGCGCAAAGAGGCGATAGGGGATTCCGGCGGATTGAAGCCTGTGCCACCAGAACTGCAACAGCGGGCTGGTTGCGCCGAGCATGAGGAAGGGCAGGCCGATCCACACGCTGAGCGCGGCAAAGACAGTGGTGACGGGATGCGCCGAGCCGCCGCCCTGGCCGATGCTGCGCACGGCCCATGTCATGGCTGCGGCGGTGGCCAGCGCGAGCAGCAGCAGATGCAGGTTCCAGCGCGGGCTGCGCGTGAGCCAGTGCGCATAGAGATACGCGCACAGGAGAGCTGTCTGAAAGAAGACCAGGCAGGTAATCCACACCGCGGCTGAGCCGCCCAGCCAGGGCAGCAATTGCCTGGCTGCGACCGGCTCGACGAGAAAAAGCAGGAACGAGCCAAGAAAAATTGCGCCGGCAAAGAGCAACCGCAGATGGACAGGGCCCTCCTGCGGTGTGGGCATAACCTTAGAGGCTCGCGGTGGCAGGGAGTATTTCGTCCACGTCCACCCACTGCGTGGGGTAGTTGCCGGTGTAGCAGGCGGTGCAGAAGCCCTTGCCGTCGATGCTGCCGCAACACTTCAGCATTCCGTCGAGCGAGAGGTAAGCCAGCGAGTCAGCCTCGATGAAGCGGCGAATCTCTTCGATGGACTGGTTGGCGGCGATCAGGTCGCGCTTGCTGGGCGTATCCACGCCATAGAAGCACGGCGAGATGGTGGGCGGGCAACTGATGCGCAGGTGGACTTCCTTTGCACCCGCGCCGCGCACCATGCGCACGATCTTGCGGCTTGTCGTTCCGCGGATGATGGAGTCGTCGATGAGCACGACGCGCTTGCCCTCGAGCAGATTGCGCACGGGGTTGAGCTTGAGGCGGACGCCGAAGTCGCGCACGCGCTGTTCGGGTTCGATAAAGGTGCGGCCCACGTAGTGGTTTCGAATGAGGCCGAAGCGGAAGGGGATGCCGCTCTGGTCGGCGTAACCCAGCGCGGCGGTTACACCGGAGTCCGGCACGGGCACGATGATGTCGGCGGGTACGCCGGACTCGCGGGCAAGTTGGCGGCCCATCTGGTCACGGCTCTCCTGTACCCAGCGGCCAAAGATGCGGCTGTCGGGCCGCGCGAAGTAGACATGCTCGAAGATGCAGCTCGACTGCGGCACGCCGTTTGCATACTGGCGGCTGGTGACGCCGTCCTGGGTGACCATGACCAGCTCGCCGGGCAGCACGTCGCGCTCATATTCGGCGCGCAGCAGGTCAAAGGCGCAGGTCTCGCTGGCGAATACGATGGTGTCGGGGCCTTCAGGGTTGCGGATGCGGCCCATGGAGAGTGGGCGGAAGCCGCGCGGGTCGCGGGCGGCAAAGATGCGGTCGCGCGTCATCATCACGATGGAGAATGCGCCCTCGACCTGCGAGAGCGAGTCGGCGATGGCGTCCACCAGCGAGCCAGCCCTGGAGTGCGCGATGAGCTGCACGATGATCTCGGAGTCAGACGTGGTCTGGAAGTACGCGCCGTCGCGCTCCAGCCGCGCGCGGATGTTGCCCAGGTTCACCAGATTGCCGTTGTGCGCAATGGCGATCAGGCCCTTGGTGGAATCGACGCGGATGGGCTGCGCGTTCAGCAGGGCCGAGTCGCCGGTGGTGGAGTAGCGCGTGTGGCCGATGGCCATCTGGCCGGGCAGCTTTTCGAGTACGTCGTC
>JAJYBT010000274.1 GCA_021778875.1 Acidobacteriota bacterium
TGCGATGGAGATGAGAGTGTATCCGCGACGGGCGCGGTAGACGAGCGTGTGAAGTGCGGGCTCGGCGGCGGGCGCTACGGGCACAACAACGGCCTCGATGCCACTGAGGCTCTCACTCTCGCTGATCTGATTGGCCGCGGCGAGATCCGAGACGGAGACGTGATAGCTGCGCGCGATGGAGGCGAGCGTTTCGTCTGCGGTGACGCGGTGGTAGCGCCAGGCGTCGCGCTTGTCCTCTGGAATGGCGGCGACGCGCTGCTGGAAGAGCGCCGCGGTGCCAGCGGGCAGATGCAGATCGAAGGAGGTATCGGGCGGCGTGACGAAGCGCAGGAGGCTGGGGTTGAGCGCCTCCAGTTCGTCGATGGGCGCGCTGACGAGATCGGAAACGAGACGCAGATCAACGGAGTAGTTGATGGTGACGGTGTCTGTGATGACCGGCGGATCGAGGGTGATTTCGTCAAAGCCGTACTGTCTGGGGTGATTGGCGATGATGATGGCGGCGAGAATCTCCGGCACGTAGTTCTTAGTTTCCGCGGGGAGATTGTTGCGCCTGTAGAGCTCCCAGAAGTCGGCGTAGCCGGTTTTTTGCACGGCGCGCTGCACGTTGCCCGCGCCCCAGTCATAGGCGGCCATGGCGAGATACCAGTCGCCGAGCTGGTCGTATAGGAACTTCATGTAGCGCGCGTAGGCGCGGGTGGACTTTTCCGGATCGAAGCGCTCGTCGGTGTAGCGGTTGCGCGTGAGGCCGTAGTTGCCGACGGGCATGAACTGCCACATGCCGCCGGCGCCGGAGTGAGGATTCATTGCGCGGGGCTGGAAGCCGGACTCCGCGACGGCGAGATAGATGAGGTCCTGCGGGACGCCTTCCTCAGCCATGACCTTCTGAATCATGGCGCGATAGCGGCCAGCGCGCTCAAAGGAGTGCAGCAGGGTGTTGTGGCCGCGCTGGGAGTTGGCGAAGAAGTTGATGAAGGCCGCCACGTAGTCGTTCATGACAAGGGGCAGGTCCGACTTGGTGGTAGCGAGGTCGGAGCGTGCCTTGGCGACGAAGTTGGGGTCGACGGCGAAGGTGACGTCGCTGGCGACGTCGGCGGGCGTGAGCTCCTGCTTGGGAGCGAAGCCGTTGCCCTCCTTGAGGGCTTCCATTTCGAGTGCGTTGACGGCATCGACGATGTGATCGAACTCGTCCTGGAGCTGGGGCTCGCTCTTGATGTCGAGGCCGCTGGTGAGCATGAGATCGACGGCGCGGTCAAAGGCGACCTTGGCCTGGGGCAGCTGGCCCTTGCGGTAGTCGGCGGCGCCCTCAGAGTAGGCTGCTTCGACCTGGCGTATGAGCTGCTGCACGCGCTGCTGCTGGGCGGACTGGAGCTGCGCGGCTGCCGCTGCATTCTGCTGCGCGCCGGGAGCGGCGGCGGGCAGAGCCGGAGCGGTAGCCTGCGGGCTGACCTTGGGGGCTGTCGAATTTTTCGAAGGGCCGCAGCCTGCCAGCGCGAGGGCCAGAGTGGCGCAGCAAAGAAACCGATACGAATTTTTGCTCATTGGCGAATTCAGCAGCAGGCACGCGGCCGCACTGGGGCTATGGAGATTCCGAACAAGGCCCTATGCCGATGATAAGCTATGGACAGGGGGCACTGCGCGCCATCCGGCGCTTTTGCCCCCTTTGTCAACCTTGCATGGACGCACGTTTCCTACGTAATTTCGCGATTATTGCCCATATCGACCACGGAAAGTCGACGCTGAGCGACCGTCTGCTGGAGCTGACCGGCTCCGTGACGGGCCGCGAGATGCAGGCCCAGATTCTGGATGCCATGGATCTGGAGCGCGAGCGTGGCATCACGATCAAAGCCCACGCCGTCCGGATGATGTACAAGGCGCACGATGGGAACACGTATCAGCTGAACCTGATTGATACGCCGGGACATGTGGACTTCAGTTATGAGGTTTCGCGGTCGCTGGCCTCGTGCGAAGGCGCGCTGCTGGTGGTGGATGCCAGCCAGGGCGTGGAAGCGCAGACGCTGGCGAATGCCTACCTGGCTATCAATCACGGACTTGAGATTATCCCGGTCATCAACAAGATCGACCTGCCCTCCGCCGATATTACGCGGACGCAGGAGGCGATTGAGCAGGCCGTGGGACTGGATGCGACGGACGCCATTCCGGTGAGCGCGAAGACGGGGCAGGGCGTGGAGGAGGTGCTGGAGGCCATTGTGCACCGGCTGCCACCGCCCACGGGCGATCCAAATGTTCCGCTGCAGGCGCTGATCTTCGACTCGTGGTTTGACGCGTATCGCGGCGTGATCGTGCTGGTGCGCGTGATGCAGGGGACGATGCGCAAGGGGCAGCGGATCCGGCTGATGTCGAACGGCAAGGCTTTTGAGATCGACTCAATGGGAGTGCTGATGCCCAAGCCGGTGGAGATTGGCCAGCTTTCCGCGGGCGAAGTGGGCTTTTTTGCGGCGACGATCAAGAACGTGAGCGATACGAAGATCGGCGATACGGTGACGGACGACGCCGAGCCGGCAACGACTCCGCTGCCGGGCTTTGAAGACATCAAGCCGATGGTCTTCTCGGGGCTGTACACGGTGGACTCGCATGAGCACACGCTGCTGCGCGATGCGCTGGAAAAGCTGCGGCTGAATGACTCCTCGTTCTTCTTTGAGCCGGAGAGTTCGGTGGCGCTGGGTTTCGGTTTTCGCTGCGGGTTCCTGGGGCTGCTGCACATGGAGATCATCCAGGAGCGGCTGGAGCGCGAGTACGAACTGGACCTGATCACGACGGCGCCGGGCGTGCGCTACCACATCACGCTGACCGATGGGACCGTGCTGGAGGTGGACAACCCCTCGCGCTGGCCCGAGCCCACGAATATCGAGAGCATTCGCGAACCCGTCATCACGGCGAAGATTCTGACCAATGAAGAGTATGTGGGCGGCATTCTGAAGCTGGTGGAAGAGAAGCGCGGGCGGCAGGTGAACTTTGAGTACGTGACGCCGACGCGCGTGATGCTGACCTACGAACTGCCGCTGAATGAGATTGTGCTGGACTTCTATGACCGGCTGAAATCCATCTCGCGCGGATATGCCTCGCTGGACTACCAGCTTGCGGGTGAGTGGGAGTCGCCGATGGTGAAGATGGACATCCTGGTCTCTGGCGAGCCGGTGGATGCGCTGTCGATTATTGTGCATCGCGACTTTGCGTACGAGCGCGGCAAGGCGCTGGTGTCGAAGATGCGCGAGCTGATTCCGAGGCAGCAGTTTGAGGTGGCGATCCAGGCGGCGATCGGGGCAAAGATTGTGGCCCGGGAGACGGTGAGCGCGCTGCGGAAGAACGTGCTGGCCAAATGCTACGGCGGCGATATCTCTCGAAAGCGCAAGCTGCTGGAGAAGCAGAAGGAAGGCAAGAAACGCATGAAGCGGATTGGCAAGGTTGACATTCCGCAGGAAGCGTTTCTGGCTGTGCTGCGGGTGGGCGAGGATCAGCAGAAGTAGTCCGCCTGCAACAACCTGGCGAAGAATCCGTTTACAGAAAATTCATCACAGACTGTGGAAACCTACCCGGGTTGCCTGCGCGCGAGAAATTGTGACGGCGCCGTCGTGCGTCCAGAGTTAGAAGCACATTCCCCAAGAAAAATAAGGGGTTTTGCGATTTCTCGAGATTGCAGCAGGATGAATCTGGAATTAGCAACGGATTCTAGCAGGCAGGCCGCAAAAATGATCCACAGTTTTTTCCACAGGCGATCCTCCTGAATTCATGGTAGCCATGGGAGCGGTTGGGGCCTGCGAAAGGCAAAGGAAAAGGCCCCGCCGGGCGGGGCCTTTTGACCGGATTGTCCGGCTTCGGCTTAGTGCGAAGCGGGGGCATGCGCCGCAGGCGGCTTGGGAGCGGAAGGCAGTTCCTGAGCCGGAGGTGCGGGTACGCCGGACTTGGCGTTGTAGGCGTCAATGACTGCCTTGGTGATGTTGGTGGACTCGCTAGCATAGAGGACGGGGTTCTGCTGCTGGGCAACGTCGAGCACCAGCGTGTAACCCTGCTCCTTGGCGTAGGAAGCGAGGACGTCATAGACCTTGGAGGCCAGGGAGTTGTAGAGCTGCTGCATCTCCTGCTGGAAGTCGTTCTGGGCGTCTTCCGCAGAGCGCTGGAGCTGCTTCTCCTTGTCGTCGATGGTCTTGGCGCGGCTGGCGCGCTCGGCATCGCTGAGCTTGTCGCCCTGTGCCTGGAGCTGCTTCTTGAGGGTATCGACCTCGTCGCTGAGGCTCTTGAGCTGGGCGCGCTTGGGCTCGTACTTTCTCTGCAGGTCGGCGAAGTTGCGCTGTCCCTCATTGGTTTGGGCCACGGCCACCTGGAAGGCGATGACGGCAATCTTGGCTGGTCCGGCAGGCGCGGTGGCGGCGGGAGCGGCAGCCGGGGACTGGGCGGTGGCGCTCAGGGCAAGGCCTGAGGCCAACATAGCTACTAGTGCAAGCGAGCGCTTCATTCGAGTGAAAAACTCCTTCGGAATTCCTGGATGTATGTGCGCGCATGGTGCGCGAGACAAACCTGTGCCTCCTGAGAAACCTCACTGCCATTCTCTTGGGAGACCCCGCCAAGGCATTGGCGGAGGCGATAAAGAGACGCGGATGGAGACGTCAGCAGGAACTAGATGGATTATAGGAGGGCGGGTTGGGGGCGTCAAACCGGCGGAGGATGAAAAATGAGGGCCGGCGAAGCGGGAGCGGGGAAGGCAAAGAAAAGGGCCGCTCCGTAGAGAGCGGCCCGGATGGAACGATGCAAAACGCAGTTGTTTAGAAGGTGGTGGATACCGTGAGGCGGAAGGTCTTACGCGGCTCGCGGAAGAGGTTCTGCGCGCCGTAGGCCTGAATCGCCTGCTGGTAGGTGTAGTCGCCCGCGCCGCCCGGGGGGAACATGTCGCGGGTGATGAGCTGCGCGGAGCAGCTCTGCACCTTGGCGCCGAGGCGGACGTCGTTGCAGTAGGGCCGCTCGTAGAGGCGGAGCGGATTGTACGCGTAGTAGAGGCGGACCGGAGCGTTGACGATCGGCATGATGACGGACAGCTCGCCGCCGAGCGACATGCGCGGAACGAAGTTGGTTCCGGCGACGGGGCGGATGTCCTTCAGGAAGCCGACCTGCGAGCCGGGGATGCCGCCCTGGCAGGAGCCGTTGTTGTAGACCGGGCAGCCGTAGAGCGGAGCGGTGAGCGAAGCGAAGCCTTCAGGGCTCTGCATGAGCTGACCGTGGTTGGCGGCGACGTCGAGACCGAAGTCGTCAAAGAAGGAGAAGGTGACCGGGCCGGCGATG
>JAJYBT010000275.1 GCA_021778875.1 Acidobacteriota bacterium
CGCGGAGCCGTCGAGGATGGACTGCTCCAGTTCCTTGCCTGCTTCGAGATTGCGGTTGATGTTCTCGATGGCGACGGTGGCGTCGTCGACCAGGATGCCGACGGCGAGCGCCATGCCGCCGAGGGTCATGATGTTGATGGTCTCGTGCAGCATGGCGAGCACGATGAGCGAGCAGAGGATGGAGAGCGGGATGGAGACGGCGATGATGATGGTGGAGCGCCAGCTTCCGAGGAAGACCAGGATCATCATGGCGGTGAGGCAGGCGGCGACAATGGCCTCGCGGACCACGCCGCTGATGGCGCTGCGGACGAAGATCGACTGGTCCGACAGCGGATTAATCTGGAGTTGCGGCGGCAACTGGCCCCTGACGCTTTCGAGCTTGGCGCGCACGCCGGCGATGATGTCGAGTGTGGAGGTCGAGCCGGTCTTCATGATGCTGAGAAGGATGGCGCGCTTGCCGTCGACGCGGACGATGTTGGTCTGCGGCGGAAAGCCGTCGCGCACGTGGGCCACGTCACGGACATAGACGATGGCGCCATTGATGCCCTTGATGGGCATGTTGTTCAGGTCGTTGAGGACGTCGGGCGCGGAATTGGTTTCGACGGCGTACTCGAAGTTGTCAATCTTGATGGTGCCGGAGGGCGCGATGACGTTTTGCGCAGAGACGGCGTTGACGACGTCGGAGGGCGTGAGTCCGCGGCCCTGCAGAGCCGGCAGGTCGATGTCGACCTGGATCTGGCGCTGCTTGCCGCCATAGGGAAAGGGCATCTGCGCGCCCTCGATGGTGGCCAGTTGGGTGCGGATGGTGTTGGTGCCAAGGTCGTACAACTGCTGCTCGTTGAGGCCTTCTCCGGAGAGGCCGAGCTGCAGCACGGGCACGCTCGATGCGTTGTACTGGATGATGAACGGCGGATTTGTGCCCGGCGGCATCTGGCGCAGGATCACCTGGTTGATGGCGCTGACCTCGGCGACGGCGGAGCCGATGTTGACCCGGGGATGGAAAAAGATTTTGATGACGGCGACGCCATTGAGCGACTGGGATTCGATGTGCTCGATGTCGTTGACCGTGGTGGTGATGACGCGTTCGCTGTTGAAGACGATGCGGGTGGACATCTCCCGCGCGGAGAGGCCGGTGTAGTTCCAGACGACCGTGACGACCGGGATATCGATGTTGGGAAAGATATCCGTCGGCATCGAGAGGATGCTGTAGGCGCCAAGGATCAGGATCAGGAACGCGAAGACGACGAAGGTGTAGGGCCGCCTCAGCGCAAGCCGGACAATCCACATAGTGCTGGTACTCTCTCCTGCGGCAGGACCAGTAAAACTGTTTCCTGCCGGGTATTGCCGTGAGCCTGTTTGCCTGGCACGGGACAGGCAAGCTCCGGGCTATGGGCAAATTGCGGTTCAACGGGTTCCATGGCGGAACGGCCTCAGAGGTTTCCTGAAATGCCGCAGGCCCATCCTCTTGCCCTCAAGCAGCCCGCATCGCAGAGGAACAAGGATTTTTTCCTTGCGAAGCCTGTCAGGCTGCCTGCGCTGGCAAACGGTTCCTGTGAAGCGGAATCCGTTCCAACATTCAGTTGAAAATACAATGGTAGACGAAGACGCGGCCTCGGCGCATGCGAGCGGCTCAGGGTGTACAAGTAAGACGCTCCAGCAGGTGCGAAAGATGCACTTCTGCTCACGCTAAATCCCAGAATATGGGGAGCTTCGAGTGGTCTCACAGCTTCTGTCTGCGTGGTTACCGGGCCTTGACCGGCATATCCTCGGCCGCAAAAATCTGCCAGTTGCCATTGCGCTTGAGCCATGTGTCTGTCCAGATGAGCTTTCGTGCCTGCTCCGCTCCGCCGGGGGATTTCAGGATCGCGCTCTCGCTGCCGTAGAGGACGGCAACGTTGTCTCCGAAGAAATGCACCTTCACTTCGTAGGTCTGGCAGGCACGGGCTTTTGATTTTACGGCTTTTGCGTCACGAATGGCGTCTGGCTTGGAATACAGTTTCCCTTGCGGGGAGGTTCCCACGAAATCGTCGGCCAGCAGCGTTTCCACAATCATGCTGTGGTGACAATCAGCATCCGTCCACTGGTGCTCCAGCTCGATCATGCGCGTTGCGGCGGGGTCATTCTTGCCGGCCCATCGGCTGGTCTGCGCAGCGATAGAGAGGGTTGTGGCAAAGGCAAACCCCATCACGCAGGCGGGTGGAAATATCGTGAAACGAAGGAATCTGTTGAGCGTCACTTTGGTCTCCACGGGGAATCTTAAACCGCAACGGTGCCCTGCGCCGGACGATTCACTCTGACATAGACGACGCCATTGTTCAGGGCCTGTACACAGCAGATTCAGCGGCCCGTTTCAAAGCGCAAAAATCGTCAGCACCACCACGCCGACGCCGACGGCGAGGCTGATGGGGTCTGTGACGGCGAAGACCACCGGGTCGTCGTCCAGCTCGCCGCGGGCGGCCAGCAGCCAGACGCGATGGAGCCAGTAAAGCAGCAGAGGCACGATGAGCCAGAGGCGCGAGGCGTGCTGGTAGAGGCTTGCGGCATCGGGGCGGGCGATGTAGAGCATGAAGACGACGACGGCGGCATAGGCGCTGGCGGTGCCGAAGCTGCGAATCTGCTCGATGTCGGCGACGAGGTAGCCGCGGCCATGGGTGGCGGCGATGCCGCGCTCGCGGAGGTTTTCAAGCTCGCTGAAGCGCTTGACCATGGCGAGCGACAGGAAGAGGAAGCTGGAAAAGCTGGCCAGCCAGTGGGAGATGTCCGTGGCAGTGGCCGCACCGCCGGCCAGCAGACGGAGGGTATACAGGCCGGAGAGCAACAGCACGTCCACCACGGCTATGCGCTTGAGATAGAGCGAATAGGCTGCAGTGGCGACGATGTAGAGTGCCAGCCACAAGGCAAAGGCCGTGGGCAGCAGGGGCAGCAGGGCCGCGGAGGCGAGAAACAATGCGAAGGCCAGTCCGATGCCTCCGGAGACGGAGAGATCGCCGGAGGCGAAAGGGCGCATGCGCTTGGCGGGATGACGGCGGTCGCTCTCGATATCGAGCAGGTCATTGACCAGGTAGTTGGCCGAGGCCATGAAGCTGAAGCAGAAGAAGGCGGCGGTGGCGGCGGCGAGAGAACCGGCGGAGAGCCTGTGGGAGAACGCAAGCGGGGCCAGCAGCAGGATGTTCTTTGCCCACTGGTGCATGCGAATGGCCTTGACGAGGGTTCGCGCGATGGGCCGCCGGTCAATGAAGGTGCGGGCGACGGGAATGCGGCGCAGGCGCAGGGCCAGGCGCAGGGCAGCGGTGGGGTTGGCGAGCATGGCTTCCTGCGCGCTGGCCAGGAGCACCAGGTCGGCGCGGGAGTTGCCGATGTAGTCGAATTGGCCGAAGCGCTGGCGGAGGCGGGCCAGTTTTTTTGCGCGGGTCAGGTTGGTTGTGAGGTCGGTGGCGAGCACGTCCTGGAAGATGCCCAGATGCGCGGCGACGCGGCCGGCGAGCACGGGGTCGGCACCGGTGGCGAGATAGATGGGGCGTCCCTCGCGGTGCTGGGCCTGGAGATAGCGCAGGAGCCCGGTGTTGTAGGGCAGGCGCTGGGGGTCGAGCGGGGCGCAGCGGGCGACTTCCATTTTGAGCCGGGCGCGCCCTCCGGCCAGCCACAGGGGCAGGCGCCAGAGTTGCCAGGGCTGCCTGCGCACGAGCTGGCAGAGCGCGTCGAAAAGGGTGTCGGACTTGACCAGGGTGCCGTCCAGATCGACACACAGCGGCCGCGGAAAGGGGGCAGGCGCGGCGGTGTCGGAGTCTACGGCCAAGGAGTTCCTCGCAGAAAATGTAGCGGTTACCAGCCGTCCAGGGTGCGAGCCTGCCAGAAATTTAAGCGAGCCCGCAGCCGGCTGGAGGTAAACATGCGCCGCGGCGATTCGTCCAAATTATAGGCGACGCTTGCAGATGGCCGGTGCGCGGGAAGTGAAGTGTCGCATAAAATGGAGGGGTAAACGATTCCGGCTCGCTGGCCGCGGGCTGAGAATGCATGCCATCGCACTTCCGTGACCGGGTCAATACCGAAACCTTTCCCGGAACGGAAGCGTCCGTACAATCGAGAGCGACAATTTGCCCCGTGCCCGGCAGGGGAAGAGTTCACGCCCATTTTGTGGGCACTTACCTGAGAGAAAAACAACGGAAACCGACATTATGCCCATTGAAAGCGCTTCGCAGTCTCATTCGCCCGCATTTGGCGCCACGGAACCACAGCCCGGCCGCAAAGGCTCGGGGATTCGCATCGTGGTGTATCTCGTTCTACTCGGCGCGCTGGGCCTGATTGTGTGGCGGATCTACGAGAACCGCCAGCAGACCATGGCCAACACAGCCCGGCAGGCGGCCGCGCTGCAGGGGCGGCCTGTGCCGGTGCAAGTAACGCCCGCCGAGCAGAAGGCGATGCCGATTTACCTGACGGGACTGGGCACGGTGACGCCGTACATGAGCGTGACGGTGAAGGCGCGGGTGGGCGGGGAGCTGCTGCCGGTGCGGTTCACCGAGGGCCAGGAGGTGCGGCAGGGCGAGACGATCATGGAGATCGACCCCCGGCCTTACAAGGCCGCGCTGGATCAGGCCAAGGGCACGCTGGTTCACGACCAGGCTCTCTTGAATAACGCCCAGGCGGAGTATGCCCGGTACAAGGCGCTCTATGAGGCGGGCGTGACGTCCAAGGAGGCGATGGAGGCCGATGAGGCCACCATGGGCCAGTATCAGGGAGCCATCGATTCAGACAAGGCCGCGGTGGAGAATGCCCAACTGCAACTGAGCTGGTGCTCGATTCAGTCGCCGATAAACGGGCGCATCGGCCTGCGGCTGGTGGACCCCGGCAACATCATCCAGGCCAACACGACCAACCTGGTGATCATCAACCAGTTCCGTCCGATTGCGGTGTACTTTACGCTGCCGGAGAGCCAGCTGCCCGAGGTGCTGCGCAAACTGGCGACGGACAAGCACGTTGGCGTGGAAGCGTACGATCGCGGGGACATGCACAAGCTGGCCACGGGCCAATTGCTCGCCGCCGATAACCAGATCGACACCACCACGGGCACGGCCAGGCTGAAGGCAGTGTTTCAGAATCAGGACGAGTCGCTGTTCCCCAACCAGTTCGTGAACATCCATCTGGAGTTGGAGAACCGGCCCCGGGCGCTGGTGGTGCCGTCTGCGTCGATCCAGTCGGGGCTTCAGGGAGCGTTTGTGTGGGTGATTGACACAGACGACAAGGGCGCCACGGTGGCGCGAATCCAGCCGGTCAAGGTGGCGCTGGCGGA
>JAJYBT010000276.1 GCA_021778875.1 Acidobacteriota bacterium
TGTACTGCTGCCGGATTGGACGCTTTTTTGCGTCCTCAGGTTGACTCCATCTTTTTGATCCGGCGGCGATTGCTGTTCAGGTCAGGCTATGTCGATCGTGCTTCCGAAAGAACACACCGTATTTCAATCATTGCGTTATGAATCCACACCTGCATTCGCCTGACCGTGCAGAATCCACATCATCTCGGCTCACACTACGTCACATGTACCACTTTGGATATTGCCCAAAAGTTGCAGCGAATCCTTGCGATTCCCCCAATGCAGCTCATCCTCCCCATATTCCAACTGATTCCAGGAGAAGGAGATAGCGGTTTATTCCGATTGCCCGCTCTGGAGCGCCGCTTTCAGCCCCATTTCTAAGGAGCGACAATCGGCAAAGGTACAAAGATGCACCCACCACCGCCTTGAATGCAAGCAAATTGCAACAATTCTCTGTTACCGGCCGTTCCCGGGCCTGCTCCCGGGTAACTCATAGGCGTCCAGCGTAAGGAATTGCTGGATGTTCGGATCCGCGGATGCCAGAAATCCCGCCAGCGAGCCAAAGTACGCAGCCCGTCCCTGGTGCAGAAACAGGACCACGTCCGCCAGCCGCTCGGCAAACCGCATATCGTGCGTGACCACGATGCTGGTAAAGCCCATCTGCCGCTTCAGCCGCTGAATCAGGTCGCCCAGCCGCCGTGCAATCAGCGGATCCACCATGGTGGTCGGCTCGTCGTAGAGCACCACATCCGGCTGTGCTGCCAGTGCCCGGGCAATCGCCACCGCCCGGCGGCGCCCGGTGGAAAGGCTCGCAGGCAGCGAGTCCATCACGTCCTCGGCGCCCACCATCTGGACCAGCCGCTCCACAATCTGCTGCACCTGGTCCTCGTCCAGCCCTCCGCGCTCGCGCAGCGGAAACGCCACATTCTCCCGCACCGTCAGGGAGTCGAACAGCGCCCCGTTCTGGAAGACCATGGTGATCCGCTTGCGGACCTCCTGCATCCCCTCTTCCCCAAGCTCGGTAATCTCCTGTCCGTCCACCCGGATTGAGCCCGAGTCGGCCCGCAGAAAACCCATCAGGACGCGCAGCGCCACCGACTTCCCCACGCCGCTGCGGCCCAGGATGCACAGCGTCTGGCCCCGCTCCACACAGAAGCTCACGTCCTCCAGAACCTTGTGCTCGGCAAAAGCGATATACACATGGTCAAACGCGATCATGGGCTCCCGTGCGCGTTCCGCCGCCTCGGCGTCCGGCGAAGCACTCTCTCTGCCGGCCCCGGGCAGCATCGCAGACACCACGGATTGGTCATCAGGCTCTGGCATCGTCTTGTGTTCAGCTTACGCGATGTCGGCCCCTGACCCGAGCCAAACTGGAACCGACGGCTGCTCCGGGCGACTCACCCTCGCCGGCTGTGCTGCAACGACTGCGCCCGTGCCAGGTCTTCCGGCGTGTTGGCATTCCAGAACCAGAAGACCGGCTGCAACCCCTCCGGATGCGCAACACGCCCGCACTGCACCAGCCGCTCCACCGACGGAATGACCAGCGGCTGGCTCAACTCCTCCGCCGCCCTGTGAAAGGCCGCAAAGCAGCCTCCCCGGCCCGCCTCCAGCTCCGCCTTCAATACCGGCAGCGCGCGCCGGTCCACCACTGCCGGAAAAGTCTGCGCAAACCCGTTCAGCGAGACAAGCGTAACGGCCGCACCGGTCACGCGCGCATCTTCCACGAGGCAAGCGATAAGAGAGGCTGGCATCAGCGGCAAATCCACCGGCAGAAACACCCCGAGCGACGTCCGCAAATCCTCCATTGCCGCGCAGATACCCCCCAGCGGCCCCTCGTCCAGAGCGCGGTCCGGCACCACCGGTGCAAACTCCTCCAGAGAAGAGCGCGCTCCGGCTATGCGTGTCTCCAGACCGGCCTCGCGCAGGGTTCGTACCGCGCGGGCCACCAGCGGCTCCCCGGCAAAGCGAACCAGCGCCTTGTCCGTGCCCATGCGGCTGGATTGCCCCCCGGCAAGCACAAACCCGGCCGCATCCCAGGCCGGATCCTGCGCTTCCCTGCTCAACGGCCCGCCTCCTCCAAAAAACGAATCAGCGAGCGGATGCCCAGCTCAAAGTTCGTCAGGTTGAACTTCTCATTGGGAGCGTGCAGGTTATCGTCCGGCAGACCAAAGCCCATCATCACGCTCGGCACGCCCAGGTGCCGCGCAAAGTCGCCCACAATCGGAATCGACCCGCCCGAGCGGATGAACACCGTGTCCTTGCCCCAGACCTCGTGGAGTGCGTGTGTTGCCGCCTGGATATACGGATTGTCCACCGGCACCAGGCAGGCGTCGCCGGAGTGAATCAGCCGCACCTCCACCTCCACGCCCTGCGGAACAATCTGCTCCACGTAGCTCTTGTACTGCGCAAACGCCTTCGCCGGGGTCATATCCGGCACCAGCCGCATGGACACCTTCGCCATCGCCCGCGCCGGAATCACCGTCTTGGCGCCCGCGCCGATGAACCCGCCCGGCATGCCATGCACATCCAGCGTCGGCCTGGCCCACGTGCGCTCCAGCACGCTGAACCCCGGCTCGCCCACCAGAGTGCGCGAGCCAACCTCGGTCGCCCGGTAGTGCTCTTCATCAAACGGCAAGCTCCGCCATGCCGCCAGTTCCGCCTCGCTCGGCGGCACCACGTCGTCATAGATGCCGGGGATAAGGATGTGCCCGTTCTCATCCTTCAACCGCGCCACGATCTGCGCCAGCGCCACAAAGGGATTGGGGGCCGCGCCGCCGTACATGCCGGAGTGCAGGTCGGTCTTTGCTCCGCGCACCTCAATCTCGGTGTAGATCATGCCCCGCAGCCCCACGCACAGCGTCGGCAGCCCGGGAGCAAACAGCTCCGTATCCGAAACCAGCGCAAAATCCGCCTTCAGCTCCGGAGGCTTTGAGGCCACAAAATCCGCAATGCCCTCGCCGCCCACCTCTTCCTCGCCCTCCAGCAGCACGCGCACATTCAGCGGCAGCCGGCCATCGGCCGCCAGCAGAGATTCCAGCGCTTTGACCTGCGCCCACACCTGCCCCTTGTCGTCCACCGCGCCGCGGGCGTAAAGATTGCCGTCGCGCTCCTGCGGCTCAAACGGCGGCGATACCCACTCATCCAGCGGGTCCGGCGGCTGCACGTCATAGTGTCCATAGACCAGCACCGTCGGTTTGCCTGCCGCGTGCAGCCAGTCGGCATACACCAGCGGATGCCCGCCCGTCTCAATCAGTCGCACGTTCTCCATGCCGATGCGGTGCAGTTCCCGTGCCACCATATCCGCCGCGCGGCGGCAGTCCTCCGCGTGCTCCGGCAGCGTGGAAACAGACGGAATCCTCAGCAGGTCCTTCAGTTCGTTCAAAAATCGCGGGTGATTCTGCCGCGCAAACTCAACTGCGGATGAAGACATAACGTTCCCCTCTCAAAAACCAACAGAGGAGAGTATAGGCCGGAAGCCCTCCAGCCCGCAGGGCGCCAGCCTAATAGCGCGCCACGTCCGGGTCCACCTGCCGCGACCAGGCATCAATGCCCCCGCGCAGCGACTGCACCTGCTCGAACCCCTGGTTGCGCAGCCACACCGTCACGCTCATCGACCGCAGGCCCAGGTGGCAAAGCACCACCAGGTGCTCCTCCGGGTCCAGTTCCATGTGCGCGCGCGACGGCACATCGCCCATCGGCATCAGCACGCTGCCGTCAATCCGGGCGGCCTGGAACTCCCACGGCTCCCGCACGTCAAGGATCCGAGCCTTTCTGTCCCGGACCAGATCAGCGGCTTCAGTTGGGGAAATCTCGTATTCGAGCATACTTTCAGTGTACCGGCGCGCATGGGTACTCGCATCCGCACCCCGCTCGCCTTTAGTCTTATAAGAGATGCCTCCCATACTCAACGCCCAGTCGATCTCGAAGACCTTCGGCGCCACACCCCTGTTTCGCGGAATCTCCATGACCGTCGACGACGGCGCGCGCATCGGCCTCATCGGTCCCAACGGCGCGGGCAAGTCGACCCTCCTCGCCGTCCTTGCCGGGCAGGTCGAGCCGGACACCGGCGAGATGGCCGTGCGCAAACGCACCCGGGCGGCCTATGTTCCGCAGGATTCACGCTTCACCCCCGGCCTCAACGTCCGGCAGGTCCTCGAACAGGCTCTCAGCGCCGGCCATGTCCTCGAATCCGAGCACGAGGGCCGCCTTCGCGAGCTCGCCGGCCGCGCCGGTTTCGCCAGCCTCGACGCCGAGGCTGCCTCGCTCTCCGGCGGCTGGCGCAAGCGCCTCGCCATCGTGGAAGCCCTTGCCGGCGAGCCGGATGTCCTGCTCCTCGACGAGCCTACCAACCACCTCGACCTTGCCGGCATCGAGTGGCTGGAGGAGCTGCTCTCCACCTCGTCCTTCGCCGCCGTCACCGTCAGCCACGACCGCTACTTCCTTGAGGCCACCTCCAGCGAAATCATCGAATTGAATCGCGTTTACGCCGAGGGCCTGCTGCGCGTCAAAGGCAACTTCAGCCGCTTTCTTGAAGAGCGCCAGGCCTACCTCGAATCCCAGAGCCGCCAGCAGGAGAGCCTGCGCAACCGCGTGCGCACTGAGATTGAATGGCTCCGCCGCGGTCCCAAGGCCCGCACCACCAAGTCCAAGGCCCGCATCGACGCCGCCAACGCTATGATCGGCCAGCTGGCCCAGATGGATGCCCGCACCGCCTCCAGCACCGCCGGCATCGACTTTGCCGCCAGCGAGCGCAAGACCAAGCGGCTGGTGGAGTTCCAGGACGTCGCCTGCGACGTCGGCGGCCGCCGCCTCTTCTCCGGGCTGAATTTCATCCTCACCGCGGGCATGAAGGTCGGCCTCGTCGGCCCCAACGGCAGTGGCAAAACCACACTTCTGCGCCTGCTGCGCGGCGAGCTGGAGCCAGCCGAAGGCCAGCTTCGCCGTGCCGAAGCCCTTCGCCTCGTCTACTTCAGCCAGAACCGCGAGCTGGACGAGAACCTCACCCTGCGTCGCGCCCTTGCTCCCGAGGGCGATGCCGTCATCCATCAGGGCCGCACCGTGCACGTCGCCAGCTGGGCATCGCGGTTCCTCTTCACCGGCGAGCAGCTCAACCAGCCCGTCCGCAACCTCAGCGGCGGCGAGCGCGCCCGCGTGCTCATTGCAAAGCTCATGCTGGAACCGGCGGACATACTGCTCCTCGACGAGCCCACCAACGATCTCGATATCCCCGCGCTCGAGATCCTCGAAGAGAACCTGCTTGAGTTTCCCGGCGCCCTTGTTCTCGTCACCCACG
>JAJYBT010000277.1 GCA_021778875.1 Acidobacteriota bacterium
CCGGTTCCAGGTAAACCTGGTCTCGGCCGAGCAAATACCCTTCAATGAGTTTTTGCTGCGCATCCCCGAGATCAACTATGTGGCCTCAGTGCGCATGGAGCCGCTGGGAGCGCTTTCAGTGATGCAGTTGGATCTTGCGCTGGCACCGCCGATCATCGATCTCCTGCTGGGCGGCGAGGGCCAGGAGGGTCCGCTGCGCGAGCTGACCGATATTGAGGAATCCATGCTGGCCAGCGTGGTGGAAATCATTTGCCGCGAACTGACCGCAGCGTGGCAGTCGGTGGGCCTCAGTTTCAACTTTGAGCGCCGCCAGATGCAGACCCAGGTGGCCCGCATCATTTCGGTGAATGAGAAGACACTGTGCCTGAGCTTCGAGATACGGATGCCGCACTGCTCCGGGCTGCTGAACCTGGCCTTCCCGGCGGTTGTGTCGAACACCATTCTGCGCAGGCTGACCTCGGACTGGGGCCGCCGGCGGCGTCATGCGCCGGAGACCCGGATTCGCATGGAGGCAGCGGCGAGGAAGATTCGCTTCGGCGCGTCCCTGCAGATGCCCACGGTGCGCCTGCCTGCCGGTTCCATCGAGCGTATGGAACCGGGAACGGTCCTGCGCCTTGACCTGTCTGCCAGCTCGCTGGCCGAGTGGCGCGTGGGAGGGCAAGCCTTGTCGAGCGCACTGGCGATCCGCATGGGACGGCGCCGCGCCGCGCGACTGGAGAGCAACGCGCCCGGAGGAATTGCATGAAGAGCTACCTGGACTGCTGGACATCTGTTGCAACCGCGCTGTTTTCCCAAGCCCTGGCCGGAGAGCCTGAGTTTGCCGAGTCGCTGCCAAGGCCCATGACCGGAGCAGCATTCGGATATGCGGCATTCCTCGCCGGGGACGAAGAGGGCCGTTTCAGCGTGGTGCTGGATCCGGCGGTTCTCGAATTGCCGCTGATGGGCGAGGGGGTGGACCAGAAGGCAGGCTGGCGCGAGTTGCTGCGCGAGGTTGCCGATGCAGCGGCAGGGGACCTGCTGGTTCAGGCGGGGAAGAAATGCCGTGTAGAAAAGTTCGAGGAGATCGCCGGAGAAAACCAGATTTCCCGCGCATTCCAACTGAAATCGAATATGGGTTCATGGGCGATTCTGGTGCGCGATGAGGTACGACTGTCGAAGGCCGAGGCGCACATGGATTCGACTCGAGCAGATTCGGCCCGGACATCGGAAGAGCCAGTGGCGGCCGCGGGCATCAGCCCGGGCATTGAGCTGCTGCTGGACGTGGAACTGGAAGCCACGCTCCGCTTTGGCTGCCGGGAGATGCCGCTGAGCGAAATTCTCGACCTTGGCCCCGGGGACGTGGTGGAGTTGGACCGCCATATCGCCGATCCGGTTGACCTGATTGTGGGCGACAAGATTGTGGCCTGGGGAGAGGTTGTGCTGGTGGATGGAAATTTCGGATTGCGGGTGACCAGGGTTGCCTCGCCACGCAAGCGATTGGAGAGTATTCGATGCCTGTTCTAAATCGCGGAAGCGTAGTCGTTGCGCAGGCAGGGGAGCGCAATCCATTTCTGCCGGAGACGCCATTGGATGCGCCGAACCGGGGTCGGCGCACAGGGATGGGCGTGCGTCTGCGATCGGGCATTCTGGAGGCCTGCGCCAATCCCGGCTGTGGTTCCGGCTGGCTTCACCTGTGGAGAAGCCGCTCGACGCCTGTATTTGAGGGCGGCTGGAGCTGCTCGGCTGAATGCACGGCGGCGCGGATGCGGGTTGCGGTGCGCCGCGAACTGGACGGGCGGAACGCTTCCCATGTGGCGCATCGCCATCGGATTCCGCTGGGCCTGTTGATGCTGGAGCAGGGATGGATTACGCAGGACCAGCTTCGCAAAGCGCTCGATGCACAGCGAGCGGCAGGGACAGGGCGGCTGGGCTACTGGCTCGTGCGTCAGCGGGCGGTGAGCGAGCCGATGGTGACCCGAGCTCTGAGTTTGCAGTGGAGCTGCCCGGTGCTGTCCTTGGAACATCACGATGCGGCGGGGCTTGCAGCCATGATGCCGCGCCTGTTTGTGGAGGCGTTTGGGGCCCTGCCTCTGCGGCTTGCAGCGGGCAGGCTGGCGTACCTGGGATTTGAGGCGAATCTCGACCCGGTGCTGGCTCTGGCCGTTGAAAGAATGACCGGGTTGCGGGTGGAAAGCGGGCTGGTGCGGGAGTCGCATTTTCAGGCGGCGCATGAGCGGATGCTGACGGTGAAGTTTCCCCTTGTGGAGCTGGTGGAAGCAGTCTCAGAGGCAGCAGCGGCGCACGCGCTTGCCCGGGCGGTGGAGCGCGCACGGCCGATTGTCTCGCGTTTGGTGCGTGTGCATGAATGTCTGTGGCTGAGAATGTGGAAGCGTCCGCAGAAAGGGCCGCTGCCCGAGGGCGAATCGGTGCAGGACCTTGTCTGTACGATTTGCCGGTAGAAGGGACGCGGCCCCTGCCGCGCCCGCGAATTGCCTTTTCAAGATGGGGAACGAAGCGCCGATAAACACCTCAGCAAAGGAGCCGGGGATGCGTGAAGTGCGAACCTTGATAGTGGATGATTCGTCGGTGATGCGCAAGATTGTGGAGCGCGCACTGCGCCAGGCGGGACTCGATCCGCTGGTGGTGCATGAGGCCGGCAGCGGCGTCGAGGGACTGGAAGTATTGAAGGGCGCGCACGTTGACCTGATTCTCTCCGATATCAACATGCCTTCGATGGATGGGCTGGAGTTTCTGCGCCAGATCAGGGTTCAAAATCTTGCTCCCGGAGTTCCCGTGGTGATGATTACCACTGAGTCGAGCGAGGAGCATGTGAAGCAGGCGATTCTTGCGGGGGCGCGGGGGTACATCCGCAAGCCGTTTACGGCTGAGCAGGTGAAGGAGCGGGTGTTGCCGTTGCTGACGGCGGCGTAACCGTTGAGTGCGGACATGCTTTTGACTGGAGTAAGGACGGCCCGATGCAGGCCGATGAGCGGCGGCACAGATAGAGATGGAGAGTGGGATGGCGCAATCGTTGCGGGAATCCGTGCATGTGGTCTCCGATCCGAGGAATCTGGATGCGAGCGTGGAAGAGGTCTTCGAGCTGATGCTTGGGGTGCGTTGCAAGCGCTCCGGCGAGGTCTCAGGCGCAGCGGCGCACCCTGAATTGGAGTCGGTGACGGCGGTGGTGGGATTTGGCGGTCTGTTGAGCGGAGCCTGCGTTTTCCGCTGTGGCGCCAGCGCCGCGATGAAGGTGGCCGCGCGCATGACGGGGATGGAATTTCATGAGATTGACGATACGGTCAAGGATGGTATCGGCGAGATCTGCAATATGCTGGCAGGCGCATGGAAGGGGAAGGTGCCTGACTTGGCGGCTCATTGCGGACTGTCGGTTCCGGCGGTGATCACCGGTCGCGACTACAATCTTCGCGTGCAGGCGCCGGAGTTTCAGTTGCAGCATGTCTACAGCTTTGAGGACGCTCAGTTCGCCGTGACGATTGTTTGCGACGGCATGCAGTAGGCTGCCTGTTTTTCTTTTTATGGGAGATACGGAAGGCGTCGAAGCCCAGAGAGGGCCGGCGCTTTTCTGATTTTGAGCGCGCTTTCTTTCCTAATTTGAGGTGCTGAGTTCCAGCCCGGCCCGCCTGCTCAATTCTGATACTCCTCTAATCCTTTAATCTCCATTTCGGTCTCCAAGCTGCAGGGTTTCGCTCGCGAGAGGAGAGCCCGATGGACAGTGGATACTATGCAGCCATGACCGGCCTGGTGGCGCGCACGCAAGCGCTGGACACGGCCGCGGCGAATCTGGCGAATGCGCAGACGCCCGGTTACCGCGCGGAGCGCGAGTATTTTCGCTCAGTGCTCCTGGGACCGGATGCTCTGGATTCGCAACTCGGACAGACCGTGAACAACTATGGGCTGCTGGGCGGCGACCGGCTGAATCTGGCCCAGGGCGCGATCCAGCAGACTGGCAACCCGCTGGATCTGGCGATTGAAGGACAGGGATTTTTTCAGGTGCAGACCGGCGGCGGGCCGCGCTTTACGCGCGATGGAGGATTTCACCGCTCGCAACAGGGGTTGCTGGTTACGGAGGCGGGGGAGCCGGTTCTTTCGGCGACGGGCAAGCAGATTCCTGTGCCTCCGGGCGAGGTTTCGGTGGGCGCGGATGGCGCTCTTTCAGTGGCCGGGGGAGTCGTGGATACAGTGGGAGTCTTCACGTTTCCCAGGGAAGCTCACCTGACGCCCGAGGGCGCCAACCGCTACCGCGCGCCGGACGGGGTCAAGCCCACGCCGGCAGGGGATACATCGATTCATCAGGGGGCGATTGAAGCTGCCAATCAGGATGCCGTGCAGGGAACGCTGGACCTGATTGTGATGCAGCGCCAGGCGGAGATGATGCAGAAGGCGCTGACTGTCTTCCATACCGAATTCAACAAGTTTGCCACCGAGGATCTGCCGCGGGTGTAGCGGCAGGTGCCTTGCTGAGGATGGGAAAAAGATGATTCGAGCACTGTATACGGCAGCCAGCGGCATGAGCGCGCAGCAGATGAACCTGGACACAATCGCCAACAACCTGGCGAACTCGTCGACCACAGGATTTCGCCAGTTGCGCCTTCAATTCCAGGATATGGTCTATCAGAATCTGGTGACGCCGGGAGCGGCGCAAAGCCAGTCTACCGTCTCGGCCGGGCTTCAGATCGGTCTGGGCACCCGGTCGGCGGCCACGGAAGTGATTAACACGCAGGGATCGCTGAATGCGACGAACAATCCGCTGGATGTGGCCATTCAAGGCAACGGGTTTTTCCAGGTGCAGCGGCCGGACGGAACCATCGCCTACACGCGCGCCGGGCAGTTTCACTTGAACAATCAAGGGACTGTTGTCACAACGGATGGCGATCCATTGGTCCCCACCATTACGATTCCGGCCAGCGCTACGTCGGTGACGATAACCCAGTATGGGGTGGTGAACGCGACCATGCCGGGGCAGCAGAATCCCTCGCAGCTTGGCCAGATTCAACTGGCGACATTCCCCAATCCCGGCGGTCTGGAGAGCATGGGCTCGAACCTGCTGACGGCAACACTCAGTTCGGGTGATCCGCTGCTGGACAACCCCGGGGGAACGGAGGGGCTTGGAACGCTTCAACAGGGTTATCTGGAGAACTCCAATGTGGATGTGGTGACGGAGTTTGTGCAGATGGTTCTGGCCCAGCGGGCTTATGAATCCAACTCCAAGGTGATCAAGGCCGCCGACGATATGTATTCGCAAGTCAACAATATGACGCGTTAGGCGGAAG
>JAJYBT010000278.1 GCA_021778875.1 Acidobacteriota bacterium
CTCGACCGACCGCACGGCGGAGATAGCGCGCGGCTTTGCCGGGGTGACGGTGGTGCAGGCGGACAAACTGCAGCCGGGCTGGACGGGCAAGAACAACGCGGTCTGGACGGCGGCGCGGAAGGCGCGCGGGAAGTGGCTGTTGTTTACTGATGCCGATACGGTACACGAGCCGGGCAATCTGCACCGGGCCATGCACGAGGCGGCGCGGCACAAGGCAGGCATGCTGAGCTACTCACCGCGGCAGATTGTGACCGGGCTGGCGCAGAAGACGCTGATGCCGCTGGTGTTTTGCGAGCTGGCGCTGGCGTATCCGCCGGCCAAGGTTTCGGACCCGAATGAGCGCATTGCCGCGGCGAACGGGCAGTTTCTGCTGGTGGAGCGGGAGGCCTATCGGCGGCTGGGCGGCCATGCTTCCGTCGCGGACCGGGTGCTGGAGGACGTGGAACTGGCCTTTCTGGCCAAACGGCGCAAGGTGGGCCTGCGTTTTCGCTATGCAGAGGACGCAGTGGCCACCCGCATGTACCGCAGCACGGCGGCGATGATGGAAGGCTGGACCAAGAACCTGGCCCTGCTGTTCAACAACACGCTGGCGCTGGCATTTTGGCGCTCGCTGGATATCGCGTTGCTGGTGGGGTTGCCGTGGCTTGCGGTGGAGCTGTGGGGCGCGCGCTTCGGCGCACATTCGCTGCAGTGGCTGGGCGCCGGATGGGTGCTGCTGCTCTTGTGGGTGCGCAACCTGTTCCGGTTCTACGGGCGAGTGGCCAAGTCGAATTTCCCGTTTGTGGATTGCGCGCTGTCGCCGCTGGGGCTGCCGCTGTTTGTGGCGCTGCTCTACCGGAGCTGGTTCCAGCATCGAATATTGAAGCGCGTAAGCTGGAAGGGCAGGGCGTACTCGATATAGGCGGCGTGGGGTGGAGAGAAACGCCTGGAATTCGCGTTTTGATGCGATGGAAACGTCAATAGATGGGATGAATCCTCAAGGGGCATGCGCCATCTTTTGATTGAGGTAAGCGAATGATTGAACTGACACGGCGGGCGACGTTTTCCGCCTCGCACTACTACTGGAATAATGCGTGGCCTGCGGAGAAGAATGAGCAGGTGTTCGGGCGCTGCGCGAATCGCAACGGACACGGGCACAATTACACGCTTGAGGTGACGGTTGCCGGGGAACCGGATGCGGTCACGGGTTTCGTGGTGGACCTGAAGTGGCTGAAGGACGTGATTGAGCGCGAAGTGCTTGCAGCGTATGATCATCGCCACCTGAACCTTGAGGTTCCAGAGTTTGCCACGGCGATTCCGACGACGGAAAACATTGCGATTGCAGCGTGGAAGCGGCTGGGGCCTGCGATTGCGGCGGCAGGCGGAGCACGGCTGAGGCGGGTGAGGATTTACGAGACACCGGATATCTTTGCCGAGTACCGGGGAGAGGCATGAAAGCATACTTTGGCCGCCGCTACATGCTGAGCGCGAGCCACCGGCTGCACACGGACGCGCTTTCAGCCGAGGAGAACCGGGAGGCGTATGGCAAGTGCAACAATCCGCACGGCCATGGGCACAACTATGTGGTGGAGGTGCTGGCCGGAGGCGCGGTGAACGCGGAGACCGGCATGGTGGTGGATATGGCGGCCCTGGATGAAACGGTCCACAAAGTGGTGGTGGATCGCTTTGACCATACAAATTTGAACCTCGACCCGCTGTTTGTGAATCGCGTGCCGACCACGGAGAATCTTTGTAGGGCGGTCTTTGAGTTGCTGAAGGACGCACTGCCCGCAGGTGAAGTGGCGCATGTGCGCGTGGAAGAGACGGAGAATAACTTCTTTCAGTGCGATAGCGCGAATTGACCAGGCCCGCGAAGGCTGCGGAAGGCACAGTGAGATAAGGATGGAGCACGCCCGGTTCCCCGGGGCGGGAGGATGAAGTTTATGGCGCAGCCGATCGCTGTGAGCAAGCACGTCCGCAGGGCGGGCGTGGACGAGGGCCTGAACGAATTCAGCACGCAGGAGATGTATCGCGAGATCCTGAGCCGTCTGGGCGAGGACCCCAACCGCGACGGGTTGCTTGCGACACCGGGCCGCGTGGAGAAGTCGATGGCTTTTCTGACCAAGGGCTACGACGAGGACCCGACGAAGATTCTGCGCGGAGCGCTGTTTGACGTGGACTATGACGAGATGGTGATCGTCAAGGACATTGAGATGTTCTCGCTGTGCGAGCACCATATGCTGCCGTTTTTCGGCAAGGTGCATGTGGCGTATATTCCCAACGGCAAGGTGATCGGGCTCAGCAAGATTCCGCGGCTGGTGGAGGTGTTTGCGCGGCGCCTGCAGGTGCAGGAGCGGCTGACGCGGCAGATTGCAGACGCAATTCAGGATGCGATTGAGCCGCAGGGCGTGGGCGTGGTGATCGAGGCGCGGCACCTGTGCATGATGATGCGCGGCATTGAGAAGCAGCACTCGTCCACGGTGACGTCGGCGATGGTGGGCTGCTTTCGGCAGAAGGAGACGCGCTCGGAGTTCCTGACGCTGGTGCGGCAGCCGGGGAGTGGCGCGGTATAGGCGGGGCTTGCTCGTCTAAAGTAAATAAGTGAACGGACTACTGGTAATCGACAAGCCTGGTGGCATGACAAGCCACGACGTGGTCAACCGGCTGCGCAAGATCACGGGCGAGCGCTCCATTGGGCATCTGGGCACGCTGGACCCCATGGCGACAGGCGTTTTGCCGCTGCTGCTGGGCAAGTTTACGCGCCTGGCGCAGTATTTTTCCTCCGCTGAGAAAAGCTATTCCGGGACAATCCGTTTCGGGTTTGCGACCGACACGTATGACTCCGAGGGCGAATGTGTGGGGCAGCCAATTGAACCCGCGCTGACGCTTGAGCAAGTGCGCACGGCAGCAGCGCGCTTTCATGGCGAGATGCAGCAGATGCCTCCGTCATTTTCCGCAAAGAAGATTGCCGGAACGCCCGCCTACAAGCTGGCACGTGAAGGCAAGCCGGTGGAACTGAAGCCGGCGGCGGTTTCCATCGCTTCATTTGAGATTGTTAAGCTTGACGGCGCTGAAGCCGCGTTCGCGATGAGCATCAGCGCGGGCGGCTACGTGCGTTCGGTGGCCCATGAACTGGGCCAGGACCTGGGCTGCGGAGCGCATTTGAGCAGCCTGCGCCGCACGCGGGCGGGCGCGTTTACGCTGGCCGATGCCTGCACGCTGGAGGAACTGGCGGCGCTGGCCGGTGATGTGGAAGCGCTGGAGCAGCGCTGCGTGCATCCGCGCAATCTGTTGCCGCAGATGCCCTGCGTGGCGGGCGACGAACAGGCGATGGGCAGGTTGCGGAATGGCGCGCAGGCCAACCTGCCGGAGTTCTCGCTTGCGCCGCTGGTGAAGGTGTTTGCAGGCCAGCGCGAGCTGGTGGGGATTGCAAAGCGCGTGGCGGGGACGCTGTTTCAGCCGGTTGTGGTGATGGGGTGAGGGAAGGTGTCAGGGATCAGGTGTCAGGTGTCAGGGATCAGGGAAGAAGGAATAGGGATTAGCGTGCAGGTTCCGGTTGACGCTTTCCGAGCGCCTATCTTTTCAGCAGCGGCTTGAGCGCGGGCAGTAGGGTGTCGGCAATGATCTGAGAGCCTTTGGCCGTGGGGTGAATGCCGTCGGGCTGTATCGTGCCGGGCACTCTGATCAGGTTCTTGTAGAGCATGGGCACAAAGGCGACGTGGTGTTTGGCAGCGAGATCGTGAAAGACTCGATCGAAGGATTGGATGTAGTCGCTGCCATAGTTGGGCGGCAGGGTGATGCCGGCGAGCAGTACCTTGATGTGCGCGCCTGCGAGCTTGCTGAGCACGGCGTCGAGATTGCCGCGGGTCTGTTTGAGAGGCAGGCCGCGCAATCCGTCGTTGCCGCCGAACTCGACAATGACGATGGCGGGACGCAGGCGCAAAACGGATTGCAGCCCGGCTGCGGCGTCCTTTGTGGTTGCGCCGCTGGTGCCCATATTCAAAACCTTGTACTGGTAGCCGCGCTTGTCGAGGCTTCGCTGCAGCGCATCGGGGAAGGACTGGCCGCTCTGCAGGCCATAGCCGGCGGTGATGCTGTCTCCATAGCAGACAAGCTGGAGCCGGCCGGCAGCTTGCAGCGGACCGGCGAACAACAGCAGGAAGAATGAAACGAGAAAGGCGCGGCGAACGTCCACAACAACAGTGTATCTGCGCACGGGATGGATTCGTAAGTAGACGAGGGCGTTGAGGAGGCAAGCGGGTGATCGAAGTCCGGGACGTAAAGAAGTGGATTCAGAACGGTTCGCGGCGGGTGGAGATTCTCAAGGGGATATCGCTCAGCATTCCGGCGGGACAGTTCGTGGCCATTGTGGGGGCCAGCGGCAGCGGTAAGAGCACGCTCCTGGGCCTGCTTGCGGGCCTTGATACACCCAGTTCCGGCGAGATATGGCTGGATGGAACGCCGATTCACAATCTGGACGAAACAGAGTTGGCCGCTGTACGCGGACGCAAGATCGGTTTTGTTTTTCAGTCGTACCAACTGATTCCGACATTGACGGCGCTTGAGAATGTGCTGCTGCCGTTTGAGCTGAACTTGGAAGGCAGCGGGCTGTCCAGGGCGCGGCATCTGCTGGATGCGGTGGGGCTGGGCCAGCGCGTGGAGCATTATCCGGTGCAGCTCTCAGGCGGCGAGCAGCAGCGCGTGGCGCTGGCGCGCGCCTTTGTGGTGGAGCCGCCGATTGTGATGGCCGATGAGCCGACCGGTAATCTCGACTCCGTGAGCGGCAGGCTGGTGCTTGACTTGCTGCTGGAGCGCAACAGCAAAGCCGGCGCAACGCTGGTGCTGGTGACGCACGATGCGGAGATTGCAAGCCGCGCAGACCGCAAGATTGTGCTGAAGGATGGCATGGTTGTCGAAGACACTTTGCCAACTGCCGCGCAGACAAGCTTGCCTGGTCTGGAGATGAGCGCCAATGGCTAAGCGCGCATTGAGCTGGAGCCGTGCCGCGACGATCGGCTGGCGCGACCTGAAGTCCGCGCCGGGCAAGTTCGCCTTTGTGGTGCTCTCGGTGGCTGTGGGTGTGGCTGCGCTGGTAGGTGTGCGCGGATTCAGCGGCAGCTTCAGGCGGACGCTTAACATCGAGGCACGGTCGCTGATGGCGGGCGACCTGAGTGCGCGCATTTTCCGTTTCCCTACGGCAGAAGAAGAGAAAAGGCTTGCAGGCATTGAGCAGGGGATTGGGGGCATACGCGCGACATGGGTGACGGAGACCGTCTCCATGGCATCG